>PLSJ01000373.1 GCA_003165115.1 Syntrophaceae bacterium
AAGCCGGTGGAAGAGCGCGAAGAAGTCGGAAGTTTCGGGGACTAAACAGGTTACCTTGGGGGAAGGCTGGCTAAGGCCGGTTGGCAGGCGAAAGCGCCTGCCCCACAAGGGAGCTGGACAATTGCGCCTTTCCCTTCAATAAGTTCCAATTTATTCTNNTTCCACAGGTGGAGTTCGCCTTGAATGGTGTTACTCCCATGCCCCAAAACCGAATCCGCAACAATTTTCTGCGATTGATGGCCGTCTCGCTTACGCTGGCGGGTCTATTCGCTGCCCCAAACACTGGAGTGATCAAGTCGGGAACCCTACCGGTACCTGGCGCCACGATCACCGCGACCTTGGACGCGAAGAAAGTCGTCACCACGACGGACGATCAGGGAGTGTATACATTCCCGGACCTGGACACAGGCGTCTGGAAGATGACGGTGGAAATGCTGGGCTTTGCGACCGTTACGCGCGACATTCCGGTTGCGCCGGAAGCGCCCGGCCAGGAATGGGACTTGAAGCTTTTGTCGGCGGAGGATCTGACGACGGCTTTGGCGACGAAAGCGGCGGCGGTCACGGCAGCGGAGGCAGCGGCAGTTCCGGCGGCGGCTCCGGCAGCGCCAACGCCAGCGGCTCCGGTGACTTCGGCAACCGCGCCGACTCCGGCGGCGGGCACGACGACGGCGAACGCGACTCCAGCGCCGAATGGACGCGGCGGAACGCCGGCCGCGGCTAACGGACGAGGCGCACGGGGAGGCCAGACGGCCACCGGGCGAGGCCAGACGGGCACACAAGCCGCGGGACGGGGCCAAACGGCCAACGGCGGACGGGGCGCAACCACGGCGAACGGACGGCCGTCGCTGTTGGGGGCGTATCAAGAGGTTGGCGTAAGCCAGTCGTCGGAATCTTCGTCGTTCAACCAGGAAGGCAATATATCGAGCGAACAGACGGCGCAGCTTTCGCAGAGCGCGGACCAGTCATTCGTGGTGCAGGGTAGCCAGAGCACCGCCATGGGAATGGGTGGTAACCCCGATTTCGGCGGCGGCTTTGGCGGCAAACACACGGGAGAAGCGGCCCTGGAGGCCGCCCGCCTCCGTCTGAGGCCGATCCTCATGACATCCTTCGCCTTCCTCCTCGGCGTGCTCCCCCTCGCCTTTTCCAGCGGGGCAGGGGCTGTGGCCCGGCGGGTTATGGGCACCGCGGTCATGGGGGGAACAGCCGCCGCGTCGCTCATCGCCGTCTTCCTTATCCCCGTCACTTTCTACGTCGTAGGGAAAGTCTCGGGCCGCGCAAAGAAGAAAGACCCGGACAAAACAACGGGGGGCAGCCATGAATAGGGTTTTCGCCGCGCTCCTTTTCGCCGTCGTCTTGTCCTCTTGCATGGTAGGTCCCGACTACCGGCGGCCGGTCGTTAAAAGCCCCGAGGCCTGGCGTTTTGAAGAGAGGGAGGCGCTCGATGTGGCCAACACGCCGTGGTGGAAACAATTCGGCGACCCTGTCCTGGACCGGCTCATAGAGGTCTCCGTGAGGGAGAACAAGGACGTCCTGATCGCGGCGGCGCGGGTGGACGAGTTCATGGGGCGGGCCGCGATAGTGCGGGCCGCCCAATTTCCCCAGGTCGGCGCGGGCGCCCTGGGAGCGAGAAAGGCGGTGACCCAATATACGAATCCACCCTGGCCCTCCACGGCCGAGAATCCCTACTCTGACTACCAGGCATTCCTGACCGCGAGCTGGCAGCTCGACCTGTGGGGACAATTGAGGCGCGCAACGGAGGCAGCCCGGGCAAACTTACTTGCAACCGACGAGGGGCGGCGGGGGGTCATCCTGACGGTGGTGACGGCGGTAGCGACCGCGTATACCGATCTGTTGGACCTCGACAAACAGCTCTACATCGCGCAGCAAACGGCAACGAGCCGCGGGCATACCCTGAGATTGTTCAAGCTTCGCTTCGACCGCGGCCTCGTCGCCGAGCTGGAGGTTCGCCAGGCGGAATCTGAATATCAGGCGGCCCTGGCCACCATACCCCTGCTTCAGAAACTGATAGGCCAGCAGGAGAACGCGTTAAGCATCCTCCTCGGCCGTAACCCGGGACNNCGCTGCCCGCCGTACCCGCGGGCCTGCCGTCACAATTGCTCGAACGACGTCCCGACATCCGCCAGGCCGAGCAGAATCTCATAGCCGCGAACGCGACGATCGGCGTGGCGAAAGCCCAATACTTCCCGACCATCTCCCTTACCGGCCTCTTGGGTGTCGAAAGCATGGACATGTCACGTTTGTTTACCGGCCCGGCCCGGATGTGGGCTTACGGTCTCCCGATCACCACCCCCATCTTCACCGCGGGCGCCATCGCCGGGAGCGTGAAGACGGCCGAGGCGGTGCAGAAAGAGACCTTGCTGCGCTATCAGCAGGTGATCCAGGAGGCGTTCAGGGAAGTGGAAGACGGCCTCATCGATCAGGCAAAATCGCGTGAGCGGCTTGAGACACAGCGGCAGCAGGTGGCTGCCCTGCAGGAATATGCGCGCCTCGCGCGCCTCCGTTACGACAACGGCTATACGAGCTATATCGAGGTGCTCGACGCCGAACGCAGCCTCTTCAACGCCGAGCTGAGCTACATCGAGACCCAGGCGGTCCTGTTCAGGGCCCTCGTGAACCTCTATAAGTCCATGGGAGGCGGCTGGGTCGCCGAGGCGGAACGGATCGCGGCGCAGCAATAAGAAAAAAAGGTGATAGGTCCTATGGGTCTTATAAGACCCATAGGACCTATCACCTGAGCTTTTGCCGGAACGGGACGCCTCTTACTTCGCGGCCGTCATCCGTCGCGAAATGTCCTCACGGAGCACCTTCTTGTCGACCTTGCCGACTTTCGTCACCGGCAGCTCGGTGACGAACTCGATCCTTTCAGGGAGCTGCTGCACCGACGCCCCACCCGATTTCAGGAAAGCGATGATCTCCTCGAACGAGACGGCCGCACCCTGCTTCATTCTGACATACGCGCATATCCTTTCACCAAGGACCGCGTCCGGCATACCGACCACGGCGGCCTCTTCGATCTGCTCGTGCGCCGTCAGCCGGTTCTCTATGTCGAGGGCGCTGATCTTCTCACCGCCGCGGTTGATGATGTCCTTGATCCTCCCGGTGATCGTGATGTTCCCGGCCCGGTCTTTTCTCGCCCTGTCGCCGGTCTTGAAAAACCCGTCCTTCGTAAAAATCTGTTCGTTCTCTTCAGGGGACTTGAAATAGCCGGTAAAAACGCCCGGACCTTTGGAGACGAGTTCGCCTTCCACGTCGGGCGCCATTTCCTTTCCCGCCTCGTCGATGATCTTGATCGTATCGTACGGGCAGGCGGGCCTGCCCACGCTGCCCAGGATGATGTCGATGCTGTCGTTGAGTCTCGTGGAGATGTTCGTGCCCTCGGATGAGCCGAAGGCGTTGATGACGAGGCATTTCAATTTGTCACGCGCCGCAACCAGCATCTCCCTGGTGCTCGGAGCACCGCCGAGCGAGATTTTCTTCAAAGAGCTTAGATCGTATTTTCCCAGAGATTCGAGGCTCAGCATCCTCGCGATAAGGGCGGGGACGGACGGGATCGCCGTCACCTGCTCTTTCTGCACCCACTCGCAGATATCCTCGGCAGCGGTGGAATCGAGGAGGACAAGCTTCGCGTAATTGAGAAAAGCGGCGCCGATCCCCCAGTGCATCGCCATGCTGTGGCCCACGGGGGTGATGACCATAAGCGTGTCGTGACTCGTGATTTCCCAGGCCCTCGAATGATACTCGACATTGGTGATGTAGGAGTTGTGCGTACGGACGCTCGCCTTCGGGAGACCCGTCGTACCACCGGTCGGCATGATGTGCGACACCTCGCGGGGGTCGGGCCTCCGCTCCTCCAGGGCCTTCAAGTTCTCCTTTGTCGGCTCGCCGGCCTCGATCAACTGTTCGAGGGTGGCGTACTTGCCTCCGGCGCCCGCCCTTACCTGGATTATGTGCTCGATTTGCGGGTTCTCACGAACCACCGCGTCGATGACCGGCTGGTAGTCGATCTTGCCGAACTGCTTCGGCAGGATCCATGCGACCGGCTTCGTGAGTGCTGCAATATGGTTGATTTCCGATTCGCTGTGGCGTGGGATCAGCAGCGCCGTCAATGCGCCTATTTTCTGTGCCGCGAAGAAAGCCAGGACGTATTCATGCCAGTTGGGAAACTGGAGGAGCACCCAATCGCGGGGCTTGATGCCAAGCTTCATGAGACTGATCGCGAGGCGGTCAACCTTCTCCCTTAACTCGGCGTTGGTCCATCGGCCCACACCGTCGACCAGACCGATCTTGTCGGGATAGATATCGGTGGCCTTGTCGAACATGTCACCCCACGTCATTCCGAGCCACCAACGCCTCTCGGTATACTTTTCTTTGTCTTCCTTCGCGTAGTCCGTAAAACCTTCTACTGCCACGTATCGTACCTCCTCAGCAAAAACGAAACGCCTGTCGCTATCGTCGTTTACTAATACTGGTAAGCGGTCGGCACCTTCTTCGCCTTTTCCTGACCCTTCCAGTACTCGATGCGCTCCTTGATGAAGCTTATCCAGCCGTCTACCTCGGCGGCCTTGTAGCCCTTAGCGACCATGTCCTTCTTGAAATCGCCTATCACGGGGTCCGCGGCCTTTACCCATTTGGCGCTCTCCGCGTCGGAAAGAGGGATGATCTGTCCGCCCTGCTTCTTGAACCACTCCCCGCCCTCGATGTCTATCGCGTTCCATTCCACCAGCCACCGCGGCAGAAAGTCATTGTTGGAATAATCGGTGATGATCTTCTGCACATCGGCGGGAAGACTGTTCCATTTATGCTTGTTCATCACGAGGTAGAAAGAAAAGACGCTCCCTATCTTCCACGAGGCGGTCACATATTTTTCGACCTCGCCTATCTTGAAACCCTTGAGCTGCTCGAGGGGACCGAAGTTGCCTTCCACGACGCCTCTCCTCAGGGCTTCGTACGTGTCGACTATCTCGACGGGCATGGGCACGGCGCCCAGGGCCTTCGCGATGTCCCCTATTCTCCCGGTACCCCTGAGCTTCATACCTTTCACTTCTTCCAGGGTCTTGACGGGCTTGCTAAGCGTCTGGAGGACGTTTATCGGGCTCGTGGAGAAAACGATGGGGTGATAGGCGTCCCATTCCTTCGGCTTGAACTTGTCATAGAAATCGTTCGCCACGTGGCCGGCTATCCAGGGGCTGGGGAAGCCGAGGGGCAGCTCCATGATCTCCATGACCGGGAACCTTCCTCTCGTGTAGGAACAATGGGAAAAGCCGATGTCGGCGATACCCGTTGCGACGCCCGCCGCCATCTTCGGCGCGGTCAGAAGCGTGCCGCCCGTATACTGGGTGATCTCCACCTTGCCGGCCAGCTTCTTGTTCAGCTCTTCACAGTACTTGGCCAGCATTACCGAGTTCATGTGCGTGGTCGGAAAGTAGTTCGCGAGCTTCAGCTTGATCACGTCCGCACACGTCACGGAAGAGACCGAGAAGAGAAAAGCAAAGACGAACATGAGGACAACCAATTTTCATTGCATAACAGACCTCCTTTTTATAGGTTACGCGCACACTGCGCCATGTGCGCCATCCGAAACCGACCC
>PLSJ01000441.1:0-5657 GCA_003165115.1 Syntrophaceae bacterium
CCGTCGGTCATATGGGTCCGGTGACGCACCCGGAAGTCGTGAATACTGAAATAGAAATAATTCATAGTGAACTCAAATATGACGTAAAGACCCTATATCCTGTTCCGAATTCTGTTTCAAGATGAACCGGTCCAAAGCCTCTACCATGTCCTGTATCGTTGTTACCTTAAACTCTCGGTCAGGAATTATAATACCGAATTCGTTTTCGATATCCCCCCCGTGCCAGTATAAGTGAGACACTTCCCACCCAATAGTTTAGACTCTGAGGGCGGGAAGGAAGAACGAATCGTGGAAGAGAAGAATTCAGTGATGGCACACCCCAAGGCAGTCCCTGATCCGGAGGTACCGGAGAAGACAGTGCGCCGGAAGTTCACCGCAGCGTATAAGCTCCGTATCCTCAAGGAGGCGGAGAGCTGTACCGAGCTGGGCCAAATCGGAGCCCTTCTGCGCCGGGAAGGTCTTTATTCGTCGAGCCTTACCTCGTGGCGACATCAGGTCAATCAGGGCCTCATCCCCAAAAAGAGAGGACCTGTCGCACGAAAGGCCGATCCCCTTATCCACCGTAACGCCGAACTGGAAAAGGAGAACGCGCAGCTCACTCATAAGTTGAAACAGGCGGAGCTCATTATCTCCGTCCAAAAAAAAGTGGCCGAGTTGCTCAAGGAGTCCGGCGAGGAGAAGTCATGAATATCACAAAGTCGCTTGCCCAGGAAGTGGGTATCCGCCCGGCCTGCAACGCCCTCGACGTATCCCGCGCGGGCTTTTACCGGTGGCAGCATCCACATGAGAAGGAGCCTTCATGCCGTTTCTCTCCTTTGGCCCTCTCCTTCGAGGAACGAAATGAGGTGCTCGATATCCTTCATGCGGAGCGCTTCATCGACAAGGCACCCCGGGAAATCTACGCGGCCCTTCTCGACGAAAAGACATACCTTTGTTCTATTCGCACCATGTACCGGGTCCTTGAAAAAGAGGGCGAGCTGAAAGAGAGGAGAAGGCAGGTATCCCGTCCCCAGTATACAAAACCGGAGATCCTTGCACGAGCGCCCAATGAAGCGTGGAGTTGGGATATCACGAAGCTCAAGGGGCCGGTAAAGTGGACCTACTTTTATCTCTATGTGATCCTCGACATCTACAGCCGTTATGTCGTGGGGTGGATGGTAGCCCACAGGGAATTATCGGCTCTTGCCCGCAAACTGATTGCGGAAACCTGCGCCAAGCAAATGATCCAACCGGATCAGCTCCTGATCCATGCGGACAGGGGGTCGAGTATGACGTCAAAACCCGTTGCCCTGCTCATGGCCGATCTTGGAGTCACCAGGAGCCATTCGAGACCCTCGGTCAGTAATGACAACCCTTATTCCGAATCTCAGTTCAAGACCATGAAATACCGGCCTGAGTTCCCTGAAAGGTTCGGCTCCATTCAGGATGCCAGGGCCTTTTGCCAGACATTCTTCCCCTGGTACAATACCGGGCACTATCATTTGGGATTGGGTCTTCTCACCCCCGAGGATGTCCATTATGGAAGGGCGTCCAGGATCATTGAAGATCGTAAGGGCGTGCTGCTGGCTGCCTATGAAAAACATCCGGAACGGTTCAAGGGGAGGATACCGACACCGGCGTCACTGCCTGACGCCGTCTGGATCAACAAGCCATCGCCAACGAGCGATGGAGAGGTACACTAAATATTTGCGGGAAGTGTCTCATTTTCATTGACACGCTCCGCTACGCCATCACCCCTACTGCCTTCAGGCTCTCCGTTACTACCTCGTTACTCCCTGCCTTCAGCCCGACCAAGGCTATCATACTTCTTGCCTGGACGAAAGCGTTATCAAGGAATGCGTTCACTTCGATAAGCTGTTTCTGTTGAGCAGAGCTGAGGCTGCCCCACTCGGTGAAGGAGTCACCCTCTGTGCTGTAGACGTGACTACCTTCCGCAATCTCGATGTCCTGTGCTGCGGCGTCGCCGACCTTTGCTGAAAAGACCATTGTGTTACCTTCCCTTTACGCGATCTACTACCCTTTCAGGTAGCGAATTTGATGCCTGAGAAGTCCACGCCTTTGTACTTCAGCTTCTTGATTCCTTCCTCGTACAACGTCTCAACAGTCTTGCTTCCCTTACCGTATCTTCTTCCCGTACCTGCCGCTGCATGTCCGTCAAGCCGATCTATGATAGAGTCTTCCACGTTGCACTCGCTCAAGGCCGTGATGAAGGTGTGCCTGAAGGAGTGAAAAGTCTTCTTCTCTTCCATCGTGATGCCCTCGCGGTTATAGGCGCTGTACCACTGATTGAATGCCCCCGCGTAACCTGTCGATACTGCGTATTTCAGCAAGGGCCAAAGCTGTCTTTTTGGATCCCCGCTTGCCTTCATGGCCTCGACATACTTCATGAATCCAGCGTCTACGAGTACCTGATGAATGGGGATAATGCGTTCTGACGACTTCGTCTTCGCCCTTTTAGCCTTGGTGCGCACGATCTCAATGCAGGGGACTCCACCAATGTCACCAATGTTGTCGATATTCAGTGCGCACAGTTCATTCATCCGTGCTCCGGTGAACAGTGCGAGAAGAGGTATCCAAAATTGGTGTGGGGTTTCCCGACATGCCCTGCGAAGGTCCGTCGTGTAGACCGGAGAAGATAGCAGCGCCTTGATATCGTCGATACTGTACGCTTGCCTCTGCTCTTCAGGCAAAAGCTCGTGTTCTACCCTCAAGTAGGTGAAATGATTGATAAGAAGTCCGTCATACTTGCACGTTCCTACCACCGCACAGATGGTCGTGGTGTACTCGTTGACCGTCCTGTGGCTCAATATCTTCAAATCCATCGCCTCGGCCTTCTTGATTTTGTCACTGATGCTCAGTTCCTTCAGCCCTGCCTTGTCGAACGCCTGTTGCGGTAGCTTGAGCAGGGTAGACCGACAGTCAAGGGCGTTCTGACGGCTGTACAGTCCCACGTCCTTGTCTCCAAGGATACTGAGGGCCACCCGCCTTATGTACTTCGCCTGTCCTTCACCCTTTGGGTTGCCCCAGTTGTTGCCGTCTGTTTTTTGTTGAATGTAGCGGTCGAAGGCTTGCGACAGGGTAATGCCTATGGGCCGCCGTCCTTGTGGTCGCTCGGCAGACATTCCCCGTGTAGGGTAGAGTAAGGCACTCGTCACCCGGTCAAAGTCGTTGTCGTAGTTCCCGGCTTCTCTTTCAGCCATGACCTTCCAGAACACCTGCCGGGCCTTCAACATCTCTCGCCCCAAGCGGTGGTACTCCATGGAGTCCTTGCTTACCTGAAGCTCTTTGTCTGCGATCAGATCGTCAAGCCACCCCTGTATGCCTTCAATGTCGTTCCTTGCCAGCCCGACGCGATCCCCTTCGGCCATGAGAAGGTACGCCTTCTGCATCTTCTCACCGTCCTTGACCGTGGGTCTTATGCTCAAGCCTTCCTCAAAGTCTCTGAGGCTGTCACTCAGGAAATCACGCATTAACTGCTGTATCTCTGCGTCCGTCATCTTTCCGCCTCTCGCCATGGTATAGAGACGCTCCAGCCTGTAGCTATACGCCTTCGCCACTACCTTAGCATTTCCAAGGCTCCGGGTGTGCAGGGATTTCCTGATCTCTTTCCGATGGAAGAGGGGACATAGGTCTTTCGGTATTCTTGCCCGGAAGAGGTAACGATCTTTGACTCTGACGAGGTAGTTCATGCTCCAGCCTCACAGTTCGTGTGTACTGTTTTGTGGCTACCTGTCAGGAATTGTGTTGTGTGGAGCGGAAATCGGGAGATTCCAAGAGGTTAAAAATCGGGACGACTGGACTTGAACCAGCGGCCCCAGCGTCCCGAACGCTGTGCTCTACCATGCTGAGCTACGTCCCGTGTAAGTAAACTACCAAACTTCGAGGAAAAATTCCATTACTTTCGTGGCCGCCCATCGGTCTCTCTTTTAAGGCCGGGATGATGCGAATAGTTGAAAAAGGGCTTGTTTCAAAGTATTATAACGTATGGGAGAGATCGTCTTTACCATCGGGTCGAAAGAGAATTTCTTCGAGGACGTCAATCTCCTCGCCTCTAAGTGGTCGCGGGAGCCCCGGATCGTCACCCTGACGGGGCCTGCGATCAGGCAGGCGGTGACGGAGAAGGCTTCCGCCCTGTTTATCGAAGAGGGCCTTGTCGTCGCCCTGCTCGACCCCTCGAAAGAGGTGATCCGCCAGATCGGGGCGGCGCTTCTGGTGCTGAAAGAGCGAGCCGGGGTGATTATTTATGCGACGTCCGCCGACGCCGTTCTTCCGTCGTCTCTCGGCGTGGTCAGGGTAGACCTGGAACAGGAAAGGGAGAAGCGGATCAAAGAGCGTGTCCTGGCCGCGGTGAGGGCGGACGGCAAGAAGATGTCCGACAAGGCCTTTGCCCTTTTGAAGGAGCGCATACGCGACGAGGCGCTCATGGAAGGGGAGCTGGCAAAGCTTATCAGCTACGTGGGCGACAAAGGAGTCGTCGAGGCCAAGGACGTCGCGGCCGTGGTGACGGAGGAGCTGCACGAGCAGAACCTCATCGCCCTCTCCGACGCGATGGCGCGGAGGAACAAGAAAGAAATGCTGGGGATCCTCGAGACCCTTCTGGGTCAGGGTATGAACATACTTGCCATACACGGCTTTATGACGCGTTATATGGGGCTTTTGCTCCAGGCGAAGGATAGGGAAGGGCTCTTCGGCGGTGTGTCCGATTTTGGCGGGTTTTCGAGGGCCTTCGGGAAATTGAAGGAAGACGTCGATGGCGTGCCGCTGGAAAAGAAGCACTACCTGGCGTTCCAGAAGCCCTTCTACGCCTTTAATCTCGTCAAGGCCAGCCGGAAATATACGAGGCAAGACCTCCTCTCTTTCCTCGACATGCTCGCGCGTTTCGACGCGAAGGTGAAAAAGGGCACCAGGCACGACCGCGCCAGCTTCGAGGCCGGACTTCTGGAGGTATAAGTGTTCAGGCGAACGTACCTGCATATCCTCCTGTTTATGCTCACGATCTGCTCCACCATTTGGGTGGGAGGGGTCTTGTACAGTATTGCCATCATGACGATACTGCTGTCTCACGAGATGGGCCACTACATCACGAGCAGGCGGTACGGCGTGCCTTCCACGCTGCCCTACTTCATCCCTTTCCCCTATTTCCCTTTCGGGACGTTCGGGGCGGTAATCAAGATGAGAGGGGTGATTTCCGACAAACGCTCGCTCTTCGATATAGGCGCGAGCGGTCCGCTGTGCGGTTTCATCCTTGCGGTTATCTGCGCGTGCATCGGCATAAAGATGTCCGTGGCCGTGAAGATGAGCGCCGCCTCATCCGCCGGGCTCATACAGATCGGCGACCCCCTGCTCTTCAAGTTCCTGGAGTGGGTCATCGTGCGGAACCTCCCGACGAATTATGAGCTGGTGCTGCATCCCATAGCCTATGCCGCCTGGGTCGGGCTGTTCGTGACCGCCCTGAACCTGATGCCCGTCGGCCAGCTCGACGGAGGCCACATAGCGTATGCAGTCCTCGGCAGGCGGAGCATATGGGTATACCGGACGCTCCTGCCCCTCCTCGCGCTCCTCGCGGTTTTCTACAGCGCGGGGTGGCTGGTCCTCACGATACTGCTTTCGGTCTTCGGCATACACCATCCTCACCCCGCAGACAGCGTCACCCCTCT
>PLSJ01000441.1:5678-5934 GCA_003165115.1 Syntrophaceae bacterium
GTGTGCACGAAAGTGCACGGTTTTATGGGGGGGGTGGAGCAAGGACGATGTGAGGAGACCCCTCGCCCTGACGACAAAACGTAACTTCACATGTCAAAGAGCAGGATGGTTTTCACCGGTTCCACGGAACCCGTGAAAATACTTAACCTCATCCCCGGCCGCCGGCCCTTATGGCTTCGCACACGGAACGCACGGCCGTCATGCGATAGTTTCCCTCACTCCATGCCCCGGTGTCAAAGCGACAACCAGGGGCGAC
>PLSJ01000493.1 GCA_003165115.1 Syntrophaceae bacterium
GACTTCAATGATACGGAGGACTCCGCTGTCGTCCGGTATCTCGGCTCCGTCGGCTATGTGGATGCCTACAGGGCCTGCCACAGGGGTGCGGGCAACACGTATCCCGTCGGCCACCCGACCGCGAGGATCGACTACATTTTTGTGAAAGGGCACACCGCAATCGTTTCGTCAGGATTATTGGCGGACGACCCCGACCTGAGCGACCACATCGGCATTTTTACGGAAATACGATAGTCTGGAGCACTCTATGCCGCACCGGGAGGGCTACTTCGTTCTCGCGTACTCGTGGGACCATCATTGCCAGGTGCTTTACGACTCGATCGAGAAAAGACTTCAACAGGTGGAGGCTGCGGTCTCCGAGCTTGAACAGGACGGGGCCGGCGAGAGCGAGGCGCTGCTCGATTATTACAAGAAATGGCACTACCACAACGAGCTTTATCACCTCACGATGGCGGAGATCGGAAGCAGGCAGTTCGTCATCAATTCCCTGGGGTACAGGGGTTACGGCGTCAACCGGGACTTCCTCAGGGCACTGGGCGCCCTTGCGGAGCGGTACGGGGGGCTGGAACGCTCCATAACAGAGCGGTTTTACCGGAAAACAACAGCCCTGGAACAGAAGCTCTCCCTGGCCCGGGACATCCTCGATCAGCGCCGCTCCGACCAAATCATCCGGGAGCTGGCAAGGAAACTGGGCTGGGACCCCGGCGCGGAAATCCCTCACGCGGGGCGGGAGACCGGCCTGGACCTCGATCATTATTTCCGGGTGATGTCCGGTGAGACGTCGTGGCAGGCCAATGCGGCCATCTTCCAGAAGATGTTTTTCTCCGGCGGCGCCTCCTCCATGACCATCATGAAGGGAAGCGCCGGGCTTCACAACCGCCGGTCGGGCCGGGAGCTGAAGCTCCTGGCCAACAGGAACTTCGTCGACACGGGCCGTGAGCTGTTCTCCGCGCTCCAGGACTTCACCGAGATCGGGGTCGGCCTTTTGAAGAGGATCCACTACGGGCTGTCGAGAGACCTCGATTCCGACCGGGGAAGCTTCCGGCGGATCGATTTCCCCGACAGGAACGGCGTCACCTTCGAATTCGCCAATTTCCATCGGGAGACGGCGGACCTGGTCATCGTCCTGAACGAGACGGCGCACAGCTTCCATCACCTGCACGATTTCATTTACAACCTCGCCCGCTCCTACTACATGTTTATCGGGATCCACCCTTTTTGGGACGGCAACGGCCGGGTGGGGAGATGTTTCCTCAATTTCTTGTTCATGAAGAAAGGTCTGCCGCCGGTCGTCCTCGATGACAGGGAGGAAGTCCTCGCCCTTCCCCGCTACGGGGGGTCGATAGAGGACATGCACAATTATCTGAAAGGCGCGCTGCATCGGGCATGCGAGACCTACTTCTACGAGAGGGGGAAACTCGAATCCTTCGGCTTCCTGCAAAAAAGGGTCTACAACACGGCATTCGATTCCGGCTTCCATTTCAGGCAGATAGAAGGTTCGCCGCCCAGGATCGAGGTGGACTTCCAGGCGTACGTGTGCGGCGACCGGCATCTCCGCGACATCCTGACGGACCAGTGCAGGGTGGTCTTTCCCGACGCGGCGCTTCTCCACGACATGACCGTCTATTGCGGTTTCTGCAACGGTCCTTTCACGCAGTGGCGCCATTCCTTCAGTCTCAAAGAGGTATACAGAAAAGAGACCGCCTCGGAAATCGGGGGCGTCAGGACCTTCGATGTGGACTTCGTCGTCGATGTGCCGGGGCAGGTAAAGAGGGGCGACTATTTCAGCTGCTCCGTCACCGGCGGAGAGGCGGGTCTCGTCTTCAATAACAAAGGGTTGAATTATTCGTACCGCCTGGACCTATAAGTAAGGACCCGCGAGATGGTGTCGGCCGAAGAATTCGCACAGCCTTCGTACAAATGGATAGGGGAGAGGCATTTCGTCGAGAACCTCCAGGGATGGAACATATCCTTGTTCCCCGGCGGCATAGGCTTTTCCTTCTTCAACTATTCCGATGAAAAGGCATTGAGGGTAGAGTTGTCGGTGGGCAGAGAAGACGGTGTGACCGAGTACTATCTTTCGGACGCCTACTACTGCGGCGAATGGGGAGGGGGCTGGCACAAGTGGCAGACGCACCGGCTGCCGCTTTTCCCCTACGAGGGTCTGCACGGCCTCATGACCTCCATGACCTTCGCCTACAGCATACTGAAGGACAGCGTTATCATCCCCTCCCGCTACCGCTACCGTTTCGCGACGCTCGATGACTTTTACCGGGGCTGGCTGAGTACCGACGATTTCCACGACCCGGCGATCAAGGCGGAAAACGTCGAGCCCATCGAAACTGCCGACGCTTCCCTCTTTCAGGCAGCATACGAGCGGCTGAACGCCCCCGAAACAGACCGGTTTATCACCCCCCTTTTCACGAGGGGCGACACGGGTTCGCCCGGCCACCCCATCCACGAGATACACCGGGCCATCGACCGGGTGATAGGGCGGAAAGCCGACGAGCCGAGGCGTGGGGCCACTATCCGTCTCGCCATGTTCGATTTCGACAGCGAGCACGTGGCACGGCATCTGGCCTACGCAAAGGAGAAAGGGGTGGAGGTCGAGTGCATCGGCGACTGGGGCCAGGTAAGCTCCATGAACGCCTCCCCGCACATAGCATACTTGCGCCGGGCAGGTGTGAAGGTCTACGGGATCAGCCGCAACGACCCCTCCCGGCACCGGGAAGACATATCGAGCATGCACACGAAATTCATCCTCTTCGATGACGACGTCGTCCACTCGGGTTCGTACAACCTCCACTTCCACCTCTGGGGCGGCAACAGGGAGAACGGTCTCGTCTACCGGTCGAAGGATGCCTGCCTGCTTTATGAGGCCGTGTACCGCGCCCTGAGGAGTGGTCACAGGGTGGCGCTCGACGTAGACCCCCCGGCCCGGCACAATCTCTATTACAGTTTCGGCACATACAACGCCGGGCCCAAGACGTTTCGCGCCCAGGACGCGATCGTCTCCGAGATCGAGGGTGCCGCCCATTCGATCGTCGTCTGTATGTTCGACCTTTCCGCCCTTCCGGGCATCGCCTTCGGCTCGGGGCGAGAGACCGACGCGATCGAGGCCCTTATCCGGGCGAGGGACAGGGGGGTGCGCGTGCGGATCATCCTCAACGGCATGATCACCCACACGGGCCCTTTGCCCGAGCCGTGGGACAAGGCGTTTCCCAGACCCCTGAAAGCGTGCCTCAACCGGCTCAAAGATGCCTGGATGGAGGTCTCCTACGTCTACTATTGGGAAAGCATCTATTCCCCGCTCCACCACAAATTCGCCGTCTTCGACGCATGCACCGTGATCACCGGTTCCTATAACTGGTACGAGCCGAGTCTTTCATCCGACGAAGTCCTGACGGTGACCAGGGACGAGGTGATTGCCGCGGCATTCCTCGAAGAAGCGGAACTGATACTCGGGTCTTTCAGGATAGAGCGGCAGTAAAAGCGAAAAGGAGCGTGATTATCGGCCAAAGGCATAGAGAGAAGGAAGACGCGCTGAAAGTCTTATGGGACGGAGAGATGATCGATCCTTGCCCGACGGTGCCGCTTACTCTTGATAGTACGCATACATGAAGTAGCTGATGAAGAGGACAGCGGCGAAGACGCTCGATTCTACCATGTCACCCTCCTTGTCGCAGAAACCTGATAGAGGCAATTACAAGAAACGTGCCAGGTTTTATGGCTGTCTGTGTTACCGGCGAGCTGCACGAAGGCGGCGGGATCCCCGGAAGGTTTGTCGCTGCGAGGGGCCTGGAAGAGGGGAATTGTCCGTGCCGGAAAAAGAATGGGGAGCGCCCGCGTGCGTCTCATGCCATGAGACAGGGTCTTGCCGCATGAGACGTCCCTCTTGCGAAGAGAGACAAGGGGGCGATAAGGGAGGGGGGGAGGCAACCCCCAGGGGCGTGTCAGGCGGGCTTAAGCACAAGGGCCCCGAGGGGCGGGAGGTCGAGGCTCACGGAGCAGGGGCGTCCGTGCCAGGAGACGGGTTCGCTGTGGCGGCCTCCCAGGTTGCCCACGTTGCTTCCCCCGTAGAACTCGGAGTCGCTGTTGAGTACCTCCCGGTAGAAACCCCATTTCGGCACACCCACGCGATAGTTGTATCTCGGCACCGGGGTGAAGTTGAAGACGAAGACGAGAAAATCGTCGGGGTTTTTGGCCCTCCTGACGAAGGAGACGACGCTCCTCTCGTAGTCGCTGAAATCGATCCATTCGAAGCCGCGGTAATTGAAATCGACCTCGTGCATGGACGGCTCTTTTTGATAGAGCACGTTGAGCTCCCTGACAAAGGTCCGGAGCTTTCTGTGGGGCTCATACCCGAGCAGGTGCCAATCGAGGCTGGCATTCCAGTTCCACTCGAACCACTGCCCTATTTCTCCCCCCATGAAGAGGAGCTTCTTGCCGGGCTGGGCGTACATATAGGAAAAGAGGAGCCGGAGGTTCGCAAATTTCCGCCAGAAGTCGCCGGGCATCTTATCGAGAAGCGAGCGCTTCCCGTAGACCACTTCATCGTGAGAGAGCACAAGGATGAAGTTCTCGGTAAAGGCGTACAAAAGGGCAAAGGTGAGATTATTCTGATGATATTTGCGAAAGACGGGGTCATCGGTGAAATACCTCAGGATATCGTTCATCCAGCCCATGTTCCATTTCATGCTGAAGCCCAAGCCCCCGAGATACGTGGGGCTGGAGACCGCCTGCCAGGCAGTCGATTCTTCGGCAATGGTGAGAGTGCCGGGATGGCGGCCGTGCACGATTTCATTGAACCGTTTTATGAAAGCGACCGCCTCCAGGTTCTGGTTGCCGCCGTATTTGTTGGGAATCCACTCACCGGGCTTTCTCGAGTAGTCGAGGTAGAGCATGGAGGCGACCGCGTCCACGCGCAGGCCGTCGGCGTGGTAGTGCTCCAGCCAGTGCAGGGCGCTGGCGATGAGGAAACCGCGTACTTCGGTGCGGCCGAGATTGAAGATGAGGGTGTTCCAGTCGCGATGGAAACCTTCTTTCGGGTCCGCGTGCTCGTAGAGCGGCGTGCCGTCGAAACGCGCCAGCCCAAAGTTGTCGGAGGGAAAATGCGCCGGCACCCAGTCGAGGATCAGGCCGATCCCCGATTCGTGGCAGCGGTTCACCAGGCGCGCGAAGGCTTCGGGTGGACCGAGCCGGGCGCTGGGCGCGAACTGTCCGAGCGGCTGATAGCCCCACGAGCCGCCAAACGGATGCTCCATGATCGGCATCAGCCCGATATGCGTGAAGCCCATGTCCACGGCGTACGGCACCAGGCGGTCGGCCAGATTGCTCCAGCCGTCCGCGCCCTCTGCCGCCGCCGGCATCCATGAAGCGGCGTGCACCTCATAGATGGTGATCGGCGCCGTTACCGCGTGGCGGCCGGCAAGCTGCTCGCGCCAGGCGGCGTCGGTCCAGTGCAGGCGCTCGTCGATGACGATCGAGGCGGTCGCGGGCGGCACCTCCGCGGCGCCCGCGACCGGATCGGCCTTGAGCGGCAGCAGGTTCCCGTCCGGCCCGAGCAGTTCGTATTTGTAGAGCGCGCCGGGGGCGAGGCGGGGGATGAACAGCTCCCACACCCCCGCGCCCCAGCGCAGCCGCATCGGATGGCAGCGGCCGTCCCATTGGTTGAAGTTGCCCACCACCGAGACGCGCCGGGCGTTCGGCGCCCAGACGGCGAAGCGCACGCCGGCCACGCCATCCAGCTCGATGACGTGCGCGCCGAGCGTGCGGCCGAGTTCGCGGTGACGGCCCTCGCCGAGCAGGAACACGTCCACATCGCCGAGCGCCGGGCCGAACGAATAGGGATCTTCGGTGATGCGCTCGCCACCGCCGGCGAGCACGCGCAGGCGGTACGGAACGCGACCCGGCAGCATGCCCACCCAGAATCCGGCGAGATGGACCCGCTCCAATGTGGCCAGCGTCTGCCCGCCGTCGCGCGCGATCACCTGCACCGCGGTCGCGTCTGGAATGAACGCGCGGACGGCGCAACCGCCATCGACCTCATGCGGACCGAGCACCGAGAACGGATCGCCATGGCGTGCCTCGACGATGGCATCAATGGCGCCTTGAATCGGCAGTCCCTTCATGATCGGGAGTCCCTTCATGCCACCACCTGGCCCAGGTGGGAATCACCATTCACGCGGATGCGCACCGTGCCGCGTTCCTCTGCCGCCACGCCCCGTACCGCCTTGCGCAGTTTCTCGACACCGGCGAGGAGGCCCTCGGGCCGCTCCCTGAGCCGCCGGCCCATGGCGGTGGCGAAACTCGCATGGGTGGCGAACGTGCCCGTTTCCGCCTCGTCCTCGTGCCCGGTGAGGCAATTTCTTCCACCGTGCGGGCGGAAAAGTCCAGTGTCCACGTGCGGCCGCGATCCTGGTCGCGCACGAGGCCCCGCGCCGGCATGAGCGTGCGCTCTCTCCGGCGGCGAG
This sequence comes from Syntrophaceae bacterium, assembly GCA_003165115.1. GTDB lineage: Bacteria > Desulfobacterota > Syntrophorhabdia > Syntrophorhabdales > WCHB1-27 > BOG-1155. The sequence continues at coordinate 6,474 of PLSJ01000493.1, forward strand.
GCCCGCCGCGCGGCG
>PLSJ01000470.1 GCA_003165115.1 Syntrophaceae bacterium
ATTCATTTGTTTTTATACTACATAAGAAAAACTTATGTTTATCTACTCCCTTACCTCCCTGATAGTCTTCTCCCAGGTTGTGAAATGCAAGAGCTTCTCGAAAGCGGCCGACCTCCTCTTCATGACGCAGCCGGGGGTTTCCGGACACATTGCGCAACTGGAGGCCCAGACGGGCATGGCATTGATAAGAAGGGACGGGGGCAAGTTCGACGTGACCAGGGAGGGCAGGATCGTCTTCCGTTACGCGGAGCGGATCGAAAAGATCGCCCGGGAGCTGGAAGAAAACCTGCGGGCCGCGAAAGCGGAGGCCATACTCTCCCTGCGCCTGGGCACGACCATCAACTATGCAAGGAAGATCATGCCGTACATCCTCGGCGGTTTCCAGGGGAGGAACCCCGACATCAAGATCAAGCTCGACGCCGGCTCTTCGATAGAGATGGAAAAGAGCCTGTTTTCAGGCCGAAACGACGTGGTCATCGTGGCATACCAGCACAACTCGAACAAGATACAATCCTTCCCCTTCGTGCGGGAAGACCTCGTCCTGATCGCATCGAAGAACCACCCCCTTGCCGCCCGGACGGCCGTGTCGCTCTCCGACATCAGCCCCTATCCCTTTGTCATCAGGGAGGAGGGGTCCGCGACGAGAAGCGTCGTTCTCGCCGCCTTTTCGCAAATGAAGACCTCACCTTCGGTATTTATCGAGGCGAACAACACCGAGTTCATCAAGGAATGGGTAGCCCGGAGCACGGGGCTTTCGATCCTGATACGCAGGGCGGTGGAAGGCGACGAGGACGAGCGCTCACTCACCGTCGTGCCCTTGACCGAGCCCCTCTACCTGGAGGTGTCCGTGCTCTTCGAGAAATCGAAAAAATATAACCCCGCGATCCGTCGGTTCATCGGCTACCTGGAGGAGCTCAAGACGAGCCCGGACCCCAGGGCCGCCGTGATGCGCGACAAGGGTGACGGGGCAATGGCGTAAAGCGCTCCGGCCCGCCCCGGCGGTTACCTTCCCTTGCTTATCACGTCGAGGAGCGTCTCCGGCGCGTAGCCGGTCGCGCCCCCGTCGAATACCAGGGTTTCGCCGTTAATGTACGATGCCTCCTTTGAGGCCAGGAACAGGATGAAGGCGACCAGGTCGTCGACCTGCCCCATCTTGCCGACGGGCGTCCTCTTCGAGATAAAATCGACAAGATCGCCCCTCTTGAGCAAGCCCTCGTTCATACCTCCCGCCATGAACCCCGGTGCGACCGCGCACGTGGTAATCCCGTACCGCCCCCACTCGTACGCCAGGTTGCGGGTCATCGTCATTAACCCCGCTTTGCTGATCGAATAAGAAAGGAAGCCTCTTTCACCCAGGACGGCGGCCTGGGAGGACATGCTGATGATCCTCCCGCCCTTTTGCCCGATCATCTTCCTGCCGAAAATCTGCGTCACATAAAACGTCCCTTTGAGGTTGACGTCGATAACCCTGTCGAAATCCGCCTTCTTCGCCTTTTCCGCCGGGACGAGAGGCGCAACGACGCCGGCGCCGTTGATGAGCACGTCGACCCGCCCCCATGCATCCCAGACTTTCGCGGCGACGCTTTCCATCTCCTCATAGTCCGTGATGTCCGCCGTATAAGCGACAAGCGATTTTCCCTTGAACTCCTCCGCACACTTCGCCACCATTTCGGCGTCTTTATCGTTCACCGCCACAGAGGCCCCCTCGGAAAGAAAGCCCTGCGCCATCGCCTTGCCGAGGCCCCTGGTCCCGCCCGTGATAAACACGACCTTGTCCTTGAATTTCATCGGTATGCCTCCTCATAAGTAGTGAGCTTAAGAATTATTGTACCCGCAAAGGGCAACCGGGTACAGTGTAATCGTAGAAGGGGTCCGGACCGCCCCTTATGTAAGGTTGAGCAGGGTCACTTCCGGCGGAACATTGAGCCGGACAGGCGTGAACGTGGTGCCGATCCCGCAGCTCACGTACAGGCGGGAGCCGTTTATCCGGTAAAGCCCCTCGGGATAAGGGGTCCGGAGGTGCGCCGGGCTGATGCCGAATAGCTTGATCTGGCCCCCGTGGTAGTGACCCGCCAGTGTCAGGGGGATCCCGTGGAGCGCGGCCTGGGGGAATATCTCCGGACGATGCGACAGCAGGAGCGTGGGCATGGCCGGATCGAGCCCGTGCAGGGCCGCTTCCAGGTTCGGGTGACCGGTGCGGAGGTCATCGATCCCCGCGACGGCGAAAGGGCCCTCCCCTGTCCGGATCACCTCGTGGCTATTGACCAGGAGCTTAATCCCATGATGGCGGAAAGCAGCCCGCAGCTCAGCCGGCTTCCCGTACCAGCGTTCGTGGTTGCCCAGTGAGGCGAAGGCGCCGTACCGGGTCTTGACCCTTTCCAGTTCCTCGATGCACCCTGGGAGAAACACCATGGAATTCGAGATGAAGTCCCCGGTAATGACGAGCAGGTCGGGGTGAAGGGCCATCACGCGGTCGGCATAACGCCCTATCTCTTTCCGGGTCATGAAAATGCCCGCATGGACATCGGTAAGCTGCACAACCCGCACCGTGCGGCCGAAAGGCAAGGTAAGCTCCCGGACCTCATATGCCTTGCCCGCGTACGCGGCGCCGTACCCGGCAAGGACGAAGGGCGCGGCAGCAAAGCCGGCTATCCCTGCCCGGATAAACCGGCGGCGACCGGCATCGGAGGGAGAAGGATCGTCCTGCGCGGCGGGCTTACCGGAAGAGCGGGCACGCACGCCTCTCAGCATGCTCAGTCCGGTCGCCGCCTGCACGAGGCAAAGGAACAGGGCGGAAAGGACAGACCCGAAGCTCCACGACGCGGGGAGGTAAAAGAGGAAGGCCCGCGCCGCTGTGGGCGGGTCTACCCACGGGACAGGCATGAACAGGATATACCCGTTCATCACCAGCAGCAGGCCGACGGCTATCCCGGCCAGGCAGACGACCCCCAGCTTGAAGCGACGGGACCGGCGGGAAGAGAGGACCGCACTCCGGATACGAAAAAAGAGGTATATCTGCGCGAGCGCCGGGATGGAAGCCATGACCAGACGAAAATAAGGTAGCAGTAGTCCGCGTGTCATCGGAATTACGAGTATACACGGAAATCAGGGAAATATGAAGAAGCCGGCGGCTCGACAGAGGTCCTTTCATGGGTCTTACGGTCATGTATGACCGTAAGACCCATGAAAGGAAGACCGGTCAGGACACGTCTCTCGTGATCTNNCTCTTCCACGGGGATGAAATAATTGAGCCCCATGGTGTACGGACCGAAGGTGATCCCCGAGACGCAGATCCCGACCACACCCTTGTCCAGGGAAACCAGGGGGCCTCCGCTGTTGCCCGGATGGATGTTCACATCGCTCTGGACGTACTTTATCTCGTCTCTTATGCGGAAACTGCTCACTATCCCCTTGGTGACCGTCTGTGACAGGTCTTCCGACAAGGGCGTCCCTATGGAAAAGACTTCGTCTCCCACGTTGATCGATCCCGTGTTGCCCAAGACCAGGCAGGGATAGATGTCTTTCTCCAGTTTTATCAGCGCCACGTCCCTCACCTTGTTGACGCGCACGACCTGGCCGTTTACTTCCTTCCCCGTGACGAACTTCACCGTGACAAAGCCTGCTCCGCCCACCACGTGCTCGTTGGTCAACACGTAACCGTCTTCGGAGATCAGGAAACCGGAGCCGTGGCCCGAACCGGAAAAGACCGTGACGACGGAGCCGCGCATGACCCCGATCATCCCCTCGTGGTCCATGTTGTCCCTTCTGCCGGGGTCCTCGACCGTCCTGTATTTTACCTTGATATTGCTCACCTCATCCCGGACCTTCCGGCCCGGTCCGGTCTTGTCGTACGCGACCTGCCGGTAGAAGGTGTCGCCCGCGAGCAGGTTCCCCGCGGCGGCGTCGAAGGCACGGCAAAACATCTCCTGATAGCTCTCGGACTTGCCGATGCCCATCGATGACCCCTGCGTCGTCAATTTCACTACCACATCACGCTGCTTCTTGCTGTAGAGCTCCCACTCGACCTCGACGTAGACGCCGCCATTGGCGGTCACCCAGTCTTCGGAACGGGCCCTCGGATAACATATATTCGCGTTCACGTCCTTGATCCTGGCCGCGATGAGGAACTCCGCCTTTTCCGCCGTCCTGTCCTCGAAAAGCGCGTCAGGGTCACCCACCACCGTGTATCCGGACCTTTCGAGGCGGCTCCTCAACACGTCCCCCAGCTCCGCGTCCGATATGGTCGTCTTATCATTCTTCCAGCACAGCGGCCCCTTGTAGGAGCAAAAGCTGCCGGTCTGCATTTCGCCTATTATCTTGCCCCTTGGCAGTGTCGAAACAATCTTCTTGAACATGATCGGCTTCGTCCCACCGCTCTTGATCGCGAGCGGTTCACGGCTCACCACCTGCCTCACGGTGGGCGTTGACCCGCACCCGACGAGACCGGCCAAAACCAGTATGACGGATGCATGCAGAAATCTTCTCTCCATCTGTACCTCCTTACCGCAAAAACGGATAAGTATAACAACTTTCGACTGAAAAGCAAATATTTAGTACGAAGGGATGAGATTGGTTACGTGATTCCACATAGTTGGCATTATGCCCCCCCTCACGGACCACGCTTTCGGCGCGGTCCGTGAGGGGGCTTTTGTCGAGTTTTTTACGGTCCTGACGGGAAGGGTTCTCCAGCGGCGGCTTTTCAGTTCTCAAGAAAAAGGACGAGAGACACCTTCAGCCGCAGATTCAAGCTCTTAGGGTCTTTCGCCCCTTTCGGGGGGAACATTGACGCGTGGCAATGCCGGTAGTTCTTTCTAGAAGTCGCTCAACCCCGAGCGGGCCTTCCAGCCCGTTTCGAACTGGCTGTCGAAATAGCTCTCCAGTTTCTCGAGGAGGCGCTGCCAGCCGACTTTGTGTTCGTACGTCAGCATATCTTCAAGGAAAGGGGCGATCTCTCCCAGCTTATCCTTGGGCAGATATGCCTTGGCTCCCAG
>PLSJ01000463.1 GCA_003165115.1 Syntrophaceae bacterium
GCTGTCCTTCCTTGTTATGAAGGGGAGGCTCGGCGGGCTTATGCCCGCGGAGGGGGCGACGCTAGCCCCATTAATTGCTGCCCCGCTGTTCTTTCGGCGCAGGCGAAGGAACAGCAGGGCCGGGAGGCGGGTAGACGTACTTCGTGGCCTCTTCCTTTTCGGGAAGGGCAAAATCCTCGTTCGGATAGAGGGGAAGGGCCTTCGACATGAATTCCATCCAGATGGGCAGCGCGGTCGTGCCTCCCGATTCTTTCTTGCCGAGGAAGGTGCCCTTGTCGTACCCCACCCAGACCAGACAAAGGAGCTGGGGGGAAAAGCCGACGAACCAGGCGTCCCTGAAGTCATTGGTCGTACCCGTTTTGCCGGCGAGGAAGTATGGCATCCCGGCCGCTTTTCCCGCCGTCCCCCGCTTTATCACGCCCTTCATCATGTCGACCAGCGTGTAAGCCGCTTCCGGTGCGATGACGCGCTCCTGCCCGGCGTCCCGGTGTATCTCCTCGCCCTGCGCGGTCAGGATGCTCCTTATGGTGGAGGGGGCGATGTAGGTGCCGCCCCTCGCGGCGACCGCGTAGGCCGCCGCGAGCTCCAGCGGGGAAACCTCCGTCGAGCCGAGGGCAAGGGAAAGGTTCGGGGCGAAGGTGCCGCTTATATGGAGCTTCTTCGCAAGGTCGATCACCCTTGGCACGCCGATCCTTTCGAGGAGCCTGACCGTCGCGGTGTTGAGGGAAAGCTCCAGGGCCCTCCTCATCGTCACCGCCCCGTGGTATTCATTGTTGTAATTCCGCGGCTGCCAGACCTGGCCGGTCGAGTCCGCGTAGGAGAGGGGCGCGTCCATGAGGGTCGTCTCCGGCGAAAAACCCTGGGTGATGCCGGCCAGATAGATGATGGGCTTGAAGGCGGACCCGGGCTGGCGCCTCCCCTGGGTGGCCCGGTTGTACGGAGAGGCCGCGAAGTCCTTGCCGCCGATGAGCACCTTGACCTCGCCTGTCTTGACGTCCATCGCGATCAGCGCCACTTCCGGGAGCACCTCGACCTTCGGGTTCCTCTCCCGGTAGAGCCTCATACCCTTTTCGATGGCGTCATAGGCGTACCCGGTCATCTTCAGGTTTATCGTGGTATGCACGTTCAGGCCGGTGGTGAGGACCTCGTCCTGCCGGGGGAGATACTCTTCGAGGGCCTGCTTGGTCTGCTCGATAAAGAACCCCGTCTTCTTCTCGTGCATCCGGAAGGGGGCGAGGACGAGGGGGCTTATCACGGCCGTCCTGTACCGGGCCTGGTTGATAAAACCCGCTTCCAGCATCTTCTTCAGGACCAGGTTCCGGCGCTCCAGGGCCTTGGCCTGGTTCTTGAACGGCGAAGAACGGGACGGCGCTTTCGTCAGGCCGGCGAGCGCCGCCGCTTCCGCGAGGGAAAGGTCCTTCGTCTTTTTATCGAAGTAGGTATGGCTCGCCGCCTCGACCCCGTACGCGCCCTCACCGAGATAGATGAGGTTCAGGTACATGCTGAGGATCTCGTCTTTCGAATAGTTTCTCTCGATGTTGACGGCGAGGATGACCTCTTCGATCTTCCTCTTCATGCTCTTCGTCGGGGTAAGGAAGAGGTTCCTCGCGAGCTGCTGCGTGATGGTCGAGGCCCCTTCGCTCATGCCCTTCCTCAGGACGTTCTTATAGACAGCCCTGCCGATGCCCCGCACGTCGAACCCGAAATGTTGGTAGAACCTCACGTCCTCTATGGCGATAAAGGCCTTCCTCAGGTGCTCGGGCATCTCGGAGAGCGGTATGGGCACCCTCTTTTCGATAAACAGCTCCGCGAAGAGCGCGCCGTCGTCGGCGTACAGCCTGGTCGCCGAACGCGGCGAGTAGTGCGAGAGGTCCTTGACGTCCGGTATCTCCAGGTAGTTGACCAGGCTGTACCCGAGGGCGACGCCCAGGACCGCGGGGAAAAAGAAGATGATGACGGCCAGTTTTATAATCCTTGACATGGGAATAGTTATTATATACCACTATCCCTAATGTTGGCAAAGCGCCCGAAAGTCGTTTGCATCTTAGGCCCGACCTGCACGGGCAAGTCCGATCTGGCATTAGAGCTGGCGCCGAAAGTCCGGGGCGAGATCGTCAACGCCGATTCCATGCAGGTTTACCGGGGTTTCGACATCGGCAGCGCAAAACCGGATGCAGCCGCCCGGACAAGGGTGCCTCACCATGTGATAGACGTGGCCGAACCCGATGAGGCGTTCAACGCGGCCTTGTTCCAGAAGGCTGCGGACCGGGCCGTGGAAGAGATATCGGCGAGGGAGGGCGTCCCCGTGGTAGTGGGCGGGACAGGACTCTACCTGCGCGTGCTCTTTCACGGCATTTTCGACGCGCCGGCGGACATCGCCCTGCGGGAGCGGCTGAAGGCCCGGTACGTCGCGGACCCCCTTGAGGTCTACGGGGAGCTCGAACGGCGCGACCCGGCATATGCCCGCTCCATCAGCCCGCACGACCGGGTGAGGGTGGTGCGGGCACTGGAGATATATCTGCTCTCCGGCGTTACCATGTCCGAGCGGAAGACCGCCCACGGGTTCCGCGAGGAAAGGTACGACGTGTACAGGATCGGCCTCTACCGGGAGAGGAAAGAATTGTACGAGAGGATCGGCAGGAGGGTCGACCTCATGCTCCGCCGGGGATGGGTGGAGGAGGTGGAGGGCCTGTTGCGGCGCTACCCGGTAGCGGTAAGGCCCTTTCAGGGCATCGGCTACCGCGAGATCGTGCTCCACCTGACGGGACAAATCGGGCACGAGGAGATGGTCGAGGCTATCAAGAGGGCGACACGGCGCTACGCGAAGCGTCAATTCACCTGGTTTTCGAAAGAAAAGGGGATAGACTGGCGCCGCTATCCGGAAGAGCGCCGGGCCATTCTCGAAACGACAGGAGGTTTTCTGGGTTGACAGAGCTTGAGCGCATCCTGGAGGCTATTATCTTTACCTCGTCAAAGCCGATAACATTCAAGAGGCTGCAAAAAGGGCTGCCTGAGTTCACCGTCCTGGAGCTTCAGTCGGCGCTTTCCGGCCTTATAGCCGCATATGCGGCGTCCGAGAGGGCTTTCGAGATCGCGGAGGTCTCGGCGGCGTACCAGATGAGGACCAAGCTGGGCTACAGGGACTGGGTGAAGCGGTTCGTGAAGGAGAAAGAAGTCGGTTTAACGAAGGCCGTGCTGGAGACGCTCGCGGTCATCGCGTACAGGCAGCCGATCGCGAAGCGCGAGATCGATGGCTTAAGGGGCGTCGACTCGACGCGGAGCGTCAGGCAGCTCCTCGACAGGAAGCTGATCGAGATCGCCGGGAGGAACGACGATGTGGGTCACCCGATGGTCTTCAGGACCACGAGAAAATTCCTGGAGCTTTTCGGCCTCCGCGACACCGGTGACCTGCCTACCCTGAAGGAGCTGGAGGCCCTGGACAAATAGGAGCATTCCATGGACATCGCGGAATTCCTGATCTTTGCCGTCAACAACAAGGCCTCCGACCTCCACCTGAGCGCGGGCGAGCCGCCCAACGTGAGGATCCACGGCGAGATGCGGAAATTTGAAACGCCGGTCCTCGGCAGGGAAGATATCCATGACATGATCTACGATATCCTGAGCGACCAGCAGAGAAAAACCTACGAAGAGCACCTGGAGATAGACTTCTCCTTCTCCCTGGGAGAATACGGCAGGTTCAGGGTCAACGTCTTCAAACAGAACCGCGGCGACGCCGCCGTCTTCCGGACCATCCCCGGCGCGATCCCCACGTTCGACAGCCTCGGTCTCCCGAAGGTGCTCGCCGACCTGTGCCGGCTCGAAAAGGGGCTCGTCCTCGTGACGGGGCCTACGGGCAGCGGGAAATCGACGACCCTGGCCGCGATGCTGGACCTGATCAACATCGGGATCAAGGGGCACATCATCACGATAGAAGACCCGATCGAGTTTGTCCATTCCTCGAAGAGCTGTCTCGTCAACCAGCGGGAGCTGGGGCCCCATACCCATAGCTTCGCGAACGCACTCCGGTCGGCGCTCAGGGAAGACCCCGACGTGATGCTCATCGGCGAGATGAGGGACCTGGAGACGATATCGCTGGCCCTCACCGCCGCCGAGACGGGCCATCTCGTGCTCGGGACTCTCCACACGAGCGGCGCCCCCAAGACCATCGACAGGATCGTGGACGTCTTTCCCGGCGCGCAGCAGAACCAGGTCCGCTCGATGCTTTCCGAATCGATCCAGGCCATTGTCACCCAGGCGCTCTTCAAGCGCAGGGACGGCGAGGGCAGGGTGGCGGCGTTCGAGATCATGACCGGCTCGCCGGCAGTGAGGAACCTGATCCGGGAAAACAAGATCGCCCAGCTCCCCTCCACCATGCAGACGAGCAGGCAACTGGGGATGCAGACCATGGAGGCATCGGTGAAAGACCTCCTCGCGAGAAACCTCGTCACCCAGGAAGAAGTAGCCTCCTACATGTCGAAATACTAGGGGTGAGCCATGCCGATGTCGGCGTTTTTCATGGACCTGCTGCGGCACATGGTGGAAAGGGACGCCTCCGATATCTACCTGACCCAGGGCATTACGCCCATGTTCAGGATCCAGGGGGAGGTACTGCCCTTTGACGGGAAGGTGCTGTCCGGCGACGATACCCAGGCTATCGCCTCGGGCATAATGAACGACAGGCAAAGAAAGATTTTTGAAGAGAAGCACGAGATGAACCTCGCCCTTTTCTTCCCCGACCTCGGCCGGTTCAGGGTGAACATCTTCCGGCAGCGCGGGAATGTGGGTATCGTGCTGAGACAGATCAAGATAAACCTGAAGACCGTGGACGACCTGGGTCTGCCCCCCATACTGAAAGAGATCGCCATGACCAAGCGCGGTCTCGTGCTGGTGGTCGGCGCGACGGGGAGCGGGAAGTCGACGACGCTGGCGGCCCTGGTAGACCACAGGAACGAAAACCAGCGGGGCCACATCATCACGATAGAGGACCCCATCGAGTTCGTGCATCCCCACAAGCTGAGCGTGGTCACCCAGAGGGAGGTGGGGTTCGATACGCACTCCTTTTACAACGCCCTGAAGAATGCGCTGAGGCAGGCCCCGGACGTGATCCTCATAGGAGAGATCAGGGACACCGAGACCATGGAGGACGCCATAGTCTTCGCCGAGACGGGCCACCTTTGCCTTGGCACGCTCCACTCGAACAACGCCAACCAGGCCATCGAGAGGATACTCAATTTTTTCCCCATCGAGAGGCACCTCCAGATCTATATGCAGCTCTCCCTCAATCTCAAGGCCATCATCTCCCAGCGGCTCATCCCCACGAAGGACGAAAAAAGGGTCGCCGCCATCGAGATACTCCTCGACACGCCGAGGGTGAAGGACCTCATCATGAAAGGCGAGATCGGACTTTTGAAAGAGACCATGGCCCTCGGCTATCAGGAAGGCATGCAGACCTTCGACCAGCATATCTACGACCTCTGCCAGGAGGGCAGGATCAGCTACGAGAACGCCATAGCCTACGCCGACAGCCCGAACGACCTGAGGATCAGGATAAAGGTCTCGGGCGCAAGGAAGGGCGAGCAGCCGAAGCCGCTCAAGCTGAAGGCGGACGAGCACTAAAAGACCGCCCCTCACCCCGCCCTCTCCCCCGAGGGGAGAGGGAGATATAGCCCACGAAGAGGCAGCGCTTTACCCGTCTACCCCTCTTGATCCCCTCGCCCCCTTGGGGAGAGGGCCGGGGTGAGGGGTCTTCCCCGGATTGTTGCTGCCTGCCTTCGGACATGAAAAAGAACAGCCACGTGAAAAATCGCTTGACAAACCAAGCGAGGGAATGATACCAAGTGATATGTTCATCTGGTTATTCCACCGAACGAGCGGGATTGCCCTGATAATCCTCCTGGGAATGAAGATTTTTTCGAGTTATTTCCTTTATACGAAAGACAAAAAGCCGGATTGGGCCCTTGGCATCCACAGGAACCCTGTCGTCGACATCCTCATACTGGTGCTCTTTACCTTCCACAGCCTTTACGGGTTGAGGACGCTCGCCATCGATCTCGGGTACAAGAAGGAGAAGCAGCTTTTCTGGCTGTCGAACGTGCTGGGCTGCGTTATAGCCGCGACCCTGATCGTTCTTTACGCCAGAGTGGCGTGACATGATCCATCACGATGTGGTCATTGTCGGGGGCGGTCTGGCGGGGTTGCGCGCGGCGGTGGGCCTGTGCGACAGGCACGACGTCGCCCTCGTCTCGAAAGTACACCCCATCAGGTCTCATTCCATCGCGGCCCAGGGGGGCATCAACGCCGCCCTCGGCAACAACCCCGACGCCAGGGACGACACGTGGGAAAAACACACGTTCGACACGATCAAGGGGAGCGATTACCTCGCCGACCAGGACGCGGTGGAGATCATGTGCAAGGAGGCGATCAACGTCGTCTACGAGATGGACCACTGGGGGTGCCCCTTCAGCAGGTTCCCCGACGGCACGATCTGCCAGCGTCCCTTCGGCGGTGCCGGTTTCCCGCGGACCTGCTATTCCGCGGACCTCACGGGACACGTGCTCCTCAACACGCTCTACGAGAGGGCCGTCGCCAAAGGGGTGCGTGTCTATGCCGAATATGTGGCGGTCGCCCTGGCCGCGGAGGACGGCACGTGCCACGGCGTCGTCCTGATCGACCAGGTAAGAGGGACGATCATCCCCGTCCTGGCGAAGGCGACGCTTTTTGCCACCGGCGGCTACGGCCGCGTCTACTTCCACTCCACCAACGCCCTCATCAATAACGGCAGCGGCATCGGCATGGCCTACGCGGCCGGCGTACCGATGAAAGATATGGAGTTTGTCCAGTTCCATCCCACCACCCTCCTCGGCACGAACATCCTCATGACCGAGGCCTGCCGGGGGGAAGGCGGCTATCTTATCAACAATAAGGGCGAGCGCTTCATGGAGCGGTACGTGCCGAAGGCCATGGAGCTGGCGCCCCGCGACATCGTCTCCAGGAGCATACAGACGGAGATCGAGACCGGCAACGCCTTCGAGAACGAGCAGGGCTTGTACGTGCACCTGGACCTGAGGCACCTCGGGGAGCGGATGATCCTCGAGAGACTCCCCGGCATAAGGAGGATATCGATAGACTTCGCCGGAGTCGACCCCGTCCGCGAGCCGATCCCCATCATGCCGTGCCAGCACTATTCCATGGGAGGGATCGACACGAATACACGGGGCGAGACGACGCTGAAGGCTTTCTATGCCGCCGGGGAGTGCGCCTGCGTGAGCGTCCACGGAGGCAACAGGCTTGGCGGGAACTCCCTTCTCGACACGATCGTCTTCGGGAAGATCTGCGCCGCGAGCATCGACGAATTTCTGAGGGAGCAGAGGCGCGCCCCCGTGGAAGGGGTCGTGGCCCGAAAAAAAGAGGAGATGGAAATAAAAATCAGGAAGCTGTCGGACTCAGGGAACGAGAGTCCTTTCAGGGTCCTCGACGACCTGAGAAAGACGATGGACGAATGCGTCGGTATCTTCAGGACGGAAGGGGAGCTGGAGGCGGGCCTGGAGAGGGTGCTTGCCATCAGGGAGAGGTACAGGCGCGTCAAAGTGTCTTCGTCCGCCCTCCACATGAATTACGAGCTTATCGGCGCCCTGGAGCTGGAGTCGATGATCGACGTGGGCCACGCCATCACGCTCGGGGCGCTGCTCAGGCGGGAGAGCAGGGGCGCCCATTTCAGGCGCGATTATACCAAGAGAAACGATCAGGACTGGCTCAAGCACACGCTCGTCACGCGGGGCGCAGGCGGCGAGCCTTTCGTCTCTTACAGGCCGCCCGTAATTACCAGGTACCAGCCGATGGAGAGGGTCTATTGACGGACGATATCTACACCTTCAAGGTGCTGCGGTACGATGCGAAGGAGCCGGAAAAAGAGGCCGCCTTCTCGTCCTACCGCGTCCGGGTGATCCCCGGACTTACGGTCCTCACCGTCCTGCTTCGCATAAGGGACGAGCTGGACGGGACGCTCGCCTTCAGGTCCTCGTGCAGGGCAGCCACGTGCGGCTCCTGTGCGATGGTGATCAACGGTAAGCCCGGTCTCGCGTGCCGCACCCAGGTAGCTCCCTTCGAATCGCGCACGATCGTCCTGGAGCCGCTGCCCAATTTCGAGATCATCAGGGACCTGGTGGTGGACATGGCGCCTTTCTGGAACATGTACGAACGCATCAGTCCTTATCTCATCAGGCACAGTCCCGCGCCGGAGAAGGAGATCATCCAGAGCCCGGAAGACAGGAAGCGGATCGACCAGTTCGTCAATTGCATACTCTGCGCCTGCTGTTACGGGGCGTGCGAGGTGATGAGGCGGGAGCCGGATTATGTGGGGCCGGCCGCCTTCGCAAAGCTTCAAAGGTTCATGCTCGACTCCAGGGATGAAAGACCCGACAGGTTCCTGGAGTCGGTGAATAACGGTCAGGGCCTCTGGGGCTGCGACACGCTCCTGCGCTGTATCGACGCGTGCCCGAAAGAAGTAAGGCCCACGGACGCTATCGTGGGACTCCGGAAGAGCCTGGTCAAATACCGGATAAAGCGCGCCTTCGGGATGGACGGCCATGAAGATTGATTATTCCGTCGTTACCCGCAGGACCTTCCTCAACGCCTTGCTCGGCGGCTGGCTCGCCTCATTCGCCTTCGGCAGCTTTTACGCGCTCTACAGGTTCGCCTTCCCGACGCTGGGAAAGGAGCCCGACTTCGTCGTCCTGAAGCCCGAAGATTTCTTTTCCATACCCGTAAATTCCACCAAGGCCTTTGCATGGGGCGGCAAGGTCGGCCTCTTTTTCAGGACCGCCGACAACCGGATGGTGGCGCTCAAAGGCGTCTGCTCCCATATGGAGTGCAATATCGTCTACAAGCCCGAGCGACAGCGGTTTTACTGCCCGTGTCACAAGGGATGGTTCGACGCAAACGGCAGGAACGTGGAAGGCCCGCCCCCCAAGCCGCTCGAATTCTTCGACTACAGGGTCGAGGGCGGGAAGCTGATCGTTCACAAAAAAGGGGTCAAGGTTGAGCTGCCCAAGGCTTAAAGACTGGATCGGGGAACGCTTCGACCTGGCCGGCGTGGCCGCGGCGGCGGGAAAGAAGCTCGTCCCCGTCCATGGCAGGGATATCTGGTACTACACGGGGGGCATCGTCCTTTTCCTCCTCGCTATCCAGGTCCTCACGGGGCTGGTCCTCGCCTTCTACTATATCCCCTACTTCGAGGTCGCCCACAAGAGCGTGATCGACATCGTGACGAAGCTGAACATGGGATGGTTCTTCCGCTCGCTCCACCACTGGGGAGCGCAGCTCGCGATCCTCGTCATGTTCGTCCACATCTTCGCCACGCTCCTCCTCAAGTCGTACAGAAAGCCCAGGGAGCTCCAGTGGGTGTCGGGGTTCTTCCTCCTCGGCATCTTCATCTTCTTCGGCCTCTCGGGGTATTTCCTCCTGTGGGACGAGAGGGCCTTTGCCGCGGTCCGGGTCGCGACGGGCGGCGCGGGAAACCTCCCCTTCTTCGGGGGCTGGATCAGGGCGTTCCTGAGGGGCGGCATCGACGTGACAGGGGAAACGCTCACCCGTTTCTACGCCTTTCACGTCTCGGTCCTCCCGCTGCTCACCCTTGCCGTCCTGGGCTTTCACCTCCTTCTCGTCCTGTTCCACGGCATGAGCGTGCCCCTCTCCCAAAAGTGGCGGAACCTGAGACAGGTCCCCTTCTTTCCGAACGTGTTCTACCGCGACCTCATGATCTGGCTCGTCGTGCTCGGCGTCGTCGTCACCCTCGCCACGCTCCTGCCGCCCGATATCGCCAAAAAGGCCGATCCCCTGGCGCCTCCGCCCGAAGGGGTCAAGCCGGAATGGTATTTCCTGTTCCTCTTCCAGACGCTGAAGCTCTTCCCCGGCTCGCTGGCCGGCATGAACGGGGAAACGATCGCCATCGTCTTCATCGGCCTCGCGATCCTTTTCCTGTTCCTCGTGCCCTTTTTCGACAAAAAATCGAGCCTGGAAGAGAGGAGTCCCCTCTTTACCGTCATAGGACTGGCGTATCTCCTCTATTTCGTCGTCATGACCATAGTGGGCTATCTCACGTAAATTAAGGAGCGGCGCGTGAACAGGTTCCTCTTCATCCTCGGGTTTGTCCTCGGCCCCACTCATGCCGCGCTCGCCGAAGAGAAAATCGCCCTCATCCCCCCTTCCGCATACGACCGGGCCTCAATCTACCTGAACCTCACCCTTTTCTGGGTTGCCCTCATCGTCCTCATCGTGCTCATCAGGCTTAAGCTGCGTGAGAAAGAACGCGTGCAGGCAATGGGCAGGTCAAAAGAAAACGATAAGATACCGATGCTCGAATAGCCCTCTTCGGGTTCCGTTGGGGAACGGAACAAAACCGGAAGATGGTGACGAATCGGGCTTGCGCCGGACCGGAAGTGGCAACGAACCGCGCGTGTGGCGCGGTAAAAAAAAGGGGGGGGTACACGTATGTCCGCAGACAAGACCGCAAGACTCGGCAAAAACACGAAAATGGCCATGGTCTCCCAGTTCCTCGGTTTCATGCTCGACGCCTACGACATGGCCCTCGTCCTCGTCATGGCGCCCATCCTTATCAAGGTGTTCGCCTCCCCCAAGGGGAGCGAGGCATGGCAGTACATCACCGTTGTTTTCACCTACTCCATCACCATGGCGGCCAGACCCGTGGGATCGGCGATCTTCGGCCACTATGCCGACAAGGTAGGCAGACGCCGCCTGCTCGTCCTGACCATCGCGGGGGTCGGTCTCATGTCCGGTGTCGCAGGGTTCCTTCCCACGTATGCACAGGCGGGCGTCTGGTCCTACGTGCTGTTCTGCGCGCTCAGGTTCGTCATGGGCTGCTTCTTCGGGGGTGAGTACGCGGTGGGACACACGTTCGCCATCGAGCATGCCCCGGCGAAGCGACGCGGCGCCATAGGGGGCTTTGTCCAATCGGGTTTTCCCCTGGGCTACGTGTTCGCCTCCCTCGTGTTCGCCCTCATTTACGCCATCGCGGGAAAGACGGCCATGTCCGTCTACGGCTGGCGCATCGCTTTTATGACGGGTCTGCTGCCCGTGCTGCTGGCGCTCTACATCAGACGCATGCTGCCGGAGTCGCCCGAATTCGAAAAGGCGAAGAAGCATGGTGAAATGGAGAAGGCCCCCTTCTTCAGTCTCTTCAAGCCTGGGGCGCTAAAGGACTTCCTGCAGGTCTTCGCCTTCATGACGGGCCTTTTTCTCACCGATTATTCGGTCTACGGGTTCCTGCCGAACATCCTTACCCTCGGCGGCAGGGGCTTCGACCCGACCACCTACAGCCTCATCTACGGCTTCGCCCTCTTCATGGCTTTCCTGGGCTACAACCTCTACGGCTGGCTCTCCGACATCACGGGAAGAAAGCCGCTCACCATGTGGTACTGCGCCTTTCTCGTTGCCTTCGGCATTCCCGTCTACTATGTGCTCTACAATGCGGCCGTCAGCCGGAACCTCCTGCTCGCCATCGCGGGCACCACCATGGCGGCAATGCTCAAGCTTGCCTGGGGGATGGTGCCCGCCTACCTCTCGGAGCGGTTTCCCACGAGGAGGCGCGCCGTCGGCGTCGGCTTCGGCTACTCGGCAGGCGCCCTGATCGGCGCGGGCTTCAGCCTCTACGTCTGGTGGGCCCACAACATCCCCTTTATCAGATCGATAGAAGGGAAGGACATGTGGCTCTCCCCCGCGGTGATACTGACGGTCGGATCGATCATCACCTTTGCCAGCCTGCTCTACAGCCCGGAGACAAAGGGAATCGCCCTATCCGACGTGGGGGCCGCGGAAGGGATGAAGCAGCCGATGCCGGTCGGAGAAGTCGAGCCTGTCATATAGAGGGGAAAGACCCGCGCCCCAACCAGCCCCCGACCCCTCACCCCAACCCTTTCCCCAANNCCCCTCTCCCCTCGGGGGAGAGGGCTGGGTGAGGGGTCGCACGAAAGGTCAAATTGGCCCACGATCGTTGGTCACCATCCGGCCAAGGAGCAAGAGGGGATATATGGCAAAAGAGAAACAGCCCTTCCACGAATTCGACGAGCTTCGGGAAAAAGCCGAGGAACTGCTGGCGGATAACGGGGGAAAGGTTCCCCGCATCTCTTACAGGCAGGACATGGCAGAGCTGAGCCACGAGCTTTCGGTCTACCACATCGAGCTGGAGATGCAGAACGACGAGCTTCGGAAGTCGCAGGAGCGGCTCGAAGAATCCAACTCACGCTACGCCGACCTCTACGAAAACGCCCCTGTTGGCTACATGACCCTCGATGAAAAGGGCGTCGTCTCGGAGCTGAACCTGACGGCCGCGCGCCTCTTGGGCTTCGAGCGCAGGTTTCTCCTCAAGAAGCCCTTTACCCTCCTGATCGCACCCGAATCCCAGGACGCATTCTACCTGCACCGGCGTGACGTGCTGGCCGGCGCCGACAGGCACACCTGCGAGCTGGTGCTGAAGAGGAACAACGGGACTTCACTGCTGCATGCCCGGCTTGACAGCATCGCCGTGCAGCGCAACGGGTCAACGGCCATTCGCACGGTCCTTACGGACGTCACGGAAGGCGGGCAGACGGAACGTGGGCGTGAGACGGCCGCCGGCGTGGAAGAATTGCGCCGACGCCTCGAAGAGGCGGAAGAGACCATAGAGGCCATCCGCAAGGGCGAAGTCGACGCGGTGGTCGTCTCCGGTGACGAGGGAAGCAGGGTTTATACCCTCGAAGGTGCGGACCTCCCGTACCGCACCTTCGTCGAGACCATGAACGCCGGCGCCGTCACCATCGACGGAGAGGGCGTCATCTTTTACTCCAACAGCGCGTTCTCGGCGATGACCGGTATCCCCCTCCAGGTCCTCCTCGGCTCTTCCTTCAGAGAACTCGTTGTCCCTGAGTATCTGCC
Source organism: Syntrophaceae bacterium (assembly GCA_003165115.1). Classification (GTDB taxonomy): domain Bacteria; phylum Desulfobacterota; class Syntrophorhabdia; order Syntrophorhabdales; family WCHB1-27; genus BOG-1155. Next base: position 12,928 of record PLSJ01000463.1, read on the forward strand.
CCTGTTCCTCGATTTCGTCACGAAGACGAGGAATACGACCAGCACCGGCGAAACGGCCATCAGGGGCGGCAAGGGGCCGCTCTTCGTCAGGCTGGCGGGAAGCAGCCAGACGCTCTACGGCATCGAGAGGACCTGCATCGTCATCACGGACATCACGGACCTGAAATCGGCCGAGGCCTCCCTGCGGGAGGAGGCGCGGCTGGTCGAGAGAGAGCGCGACAGGCTCATGACGCTGCTCGACAGCATGAACGAGGGGGTATGGTTCGTCCACCCCGACGGCCACGTCCTTCTCGCGAACACCGTCGCGAGAACGCTGGTCGCGGAATCGGGGTTGAATCCCGATGCCGTCTTCCGGTCCCCGTCGCCCGAGCTCGTTTCCCGGCAAGGTATCTTCGCCGCCGATGGAACACCGCTCGACATGGAACGGCTCATGCGCGTATTTCAGGGAGATGCGTTCCGTGGGGAGGAAGTGGCCATCCGCCACGGCGAGACAGGAGAGGTCTTCTATAGAAGGATTTCGGCGAACCCGATATGGGATAGCGGGAGGGCCCTGGCGGGGGTGATCGTCCTCGTGCTGGACATCACCGCCTCGAAGCGGGCGAAAGAGGAGAAGGAGCGTCTGGAGGAACAACTCCTTCAGGCCCAGAAAATGGAAGCGATAGGGACGCTGGCCGGTGGTATAGCGCACGATTTCAACAACATGCTCGCCGTTATCCTAGGCAACGCGGAATTGGCCCTCGACGATATCGAGGAGAGCGGCCCGAGACGGAACGTCGAGCAGATCATCAAGGCGAGCAGGCGCGCGCGCGACCTGGTCAAGCAGATCCTCACGTTCAGCAGAA
>PLSJ01000223.1 GCA_003165115.1 Syntrophaceae bacterium
GCAGGCTTGCCGGAAAGACACGATGCACTGAATAACATCGCGTTGCGGCCGGAGGAAATTTCGATGGATTTCGCCGGGCACCGTCAAGCGGTCCATGAGGGGGCGCGAGCCGGAGCGTACTGTACGTGAGGACTCGCGGCGCCGAAGAGACAGGCGAAAGGCGTGCGACCCGCGTAGCGGGTGCCCCGAACCCGGCCGCCCTGACCTCCCCCCGCCGGCTATTTTCTGTAGAACCGTACCCTGCACTTCAGCCCCGCCGGCAGGCTTAGGGTTGGGTTCGGCAGCTCTACCCTGATGCCGAAGGTGCCGCTCGCTGCGTCTACCACCCTGTCCACTATCACTACCCTGCCCGTATATGAGCCGCCCACCGGCGCCTCGGGCCTGACTTCGGCGAACATCCCCTTTACTATCGACCCGTACCGTTTGACCGGCACGACTACTTCCACGTTGAGCGGGTCGATCTGCGCTATGGTCAATATAGGCTTATCGCCCACGTATTCGCCGGCCGTCAGCTCCCGCTTCACGACGACGCCGTCCACGGTGCTGCGGATGTTGCGCATTTCGAGCTTTGCCGTGGCCTGTTCGAGCACGGCCTCGCCCTTTTTCAGCTCGGTCTCGATCTCGTCGTTTTCATTTGCTGAGATCTGTTCCTTTGCAAAGAGCTCCTTGTTGCGGTCGAGCTTGCGCCTGGCGAATCCCACCTGTACCGTTGCCAGCTCCACGTCGGCCTTCTCCACACCGGCGCGCAGCTTCGCCACGACCTGCCCCTTTTTCACGAGGTCGCCCCGCTCCACGAGCACCTGGTCGATGATGCCCGGCACCTGGCTGCTGATCTTCACTTCACGGTAGGGCTCCATCATGCCCTCCATGTAGTCGGGGGGAGGGGCGGCCGCGGCGTGAACGCAGAAAAGGATAAGATAAACGGCTGCCATGCGCGATACGGCGCGAAAACATCTGTTCATGAATACTGCCCCCACTATTCCCCCGAGCCCGAAAACGAAAGAAGGGTGCCCATCCGCTCATCCTGCTTCAGAAGCTCACGCCTGGCCCGGGCATGGACGCGCTCCATCTTTCGCTGAGCATGTAATATAGCGACTTTCGAGACGAGTGTCCAGAGAGACGATCCGGGACGCACCATGTGTCTAGCGACCCATCCGAATGCTCCCGCCCTTCCGCCTTCAAGCAATAAATCCTCCATCGAGAGGATGGCCTCGAAGCTGCCCGGGTCTCCCTGGCGGCCGCAGCGGCCGGCGAGCTGCCGGTCGATCCTCCCGGCTTCATGCCGCTCCGTGAGGATCACGTGCAGGCCGCCTGCTTCCGCGACGCCCGGCCCCAGCTTGATGTCGGTGCCGCGCCCCGCCATGTTCGTCGCTATGGTAATGGTCCCGTAATGGCCGGCATCTTCGACGATCGCCGCCTCCTCGCTGTCGTTCTTCGCGTTGAGTACCCTGTGGCCCAGACCGGCATCAAAGAAGCACCTGCTCACTTCCTCGGATGCGGCGACCGAACGTGTCCCTATAAGGACCGGGCGGCCACGCCGGTTCAAGCCCTCGACCCGTTCGAGCACGACCCGCCGCTTCTCCACGGCTGACGGCACTATGACGTCCGGGCTGTAGGCGCGTCTGAGGGGCTTCTCGGTAGGTATGCGGCGGACGGCGAGACCATAGACCGACCAGAGCTCCCTTCTCACCTCCCACGCTGTCCCCGTCATGCCGCAGAGATGCAGGTACCGGCGGAAGAAACGCTGATAGGTGATGCGGGCCATCGATTCCACCTGGCGCGTAAGCTCGCACCCTTCCTTGATCTCGATAAGCTGGTGGATGCCGCGCTCCCATGAGCGGTCGGGCATGAGCCTGCCCGTGTACTCGTCGACGATCTGCACCTTCCCTTCCCTTACCAGGTAGTGGATGTCCCGCCGAAAGAGGTGCAGCGCACCCAGCGCCTTCCGTATGGTCTCGTCGCGCCTGATGGTGCCCGACCACAAGGGACCGAGTGCGGCCGAGGCCTTCCGGATATTGATCTGACCCGCCTCCGTGAGGTCTATCCTGTTTGAGTCCCTGTCGACGCGATAGTCGGTGCCCTCGTCGAGCTTTTGGGCGAGCGACATGGCCTGGCGCAGAAACGTCTCTTCCTCGTCCCTGCTGCCTGAGCCGGAAATGATAAGGGGGGTGCGGGCCTCGTCGACGAGGAGACTGTCCGCCTCGTCACAGATGGCGAAATGAAGCCCCCGGAGAAGGAGGCGGTCCTCCCGCATGTTGTCGGAGTACAGGTATTCGGCCTGGAGGCGAAGGCTATCCGTCATCTCTCCGAGGGTCAGCCTGTCCCGCAGGTAATCAAAGGCTATCTCCTTATTGTCACGGTAGGTGACGTGACAGCGGTACGCGGCCTGTCGCTCCTTCGGCGTCCTGCCGTGGATCACACAGCCCACGCTCAGGCCGAGGGCCTCGTACACAGGGCCCATGGTCTCGGCGTCACGGGCGGTCAGGTACTCGTTGACGCAGATCACGTGGACCGGGATCCCTGCCAGCGCCGCCGTGCTTGCCGCAAGTGTGGCCGTAAGCGTCTTCCCCTCCCCGGTCTCCATCTCCGCGACCATGCCCTTGAGGAGGACAAGACCGCCCATGAGCTGGGTGTCGAAATGGCGGAGGCCGACCGTCCTTCCCGAGACTTCACGGACCAGGGCAAAGAGGTGCGCCACGAGGTCGTCACGGAAACCCCGCTTGCGCACCTCTTGCCCCAGCCGCGCCGCCTCTTCCCTCAAGGCAAGGTCGCCCATCCGCGAGACGTGTGTACCGTATTTGGCGACCGCGGCCGCAATCCACCGGGTCCGGTGACACGAGTGGACGAACCGCGCGAGGGGGGCGACGGCGGCCCGGGCGGCGCGGTCGACGGCCGATGTCTTCCGGTCTCTCTTTTCGGGCCGGAGGCTTCGGGTTGCGGGGGGATGTGAAAACGAACGGCGCCTCAGCATGCGAGACCTACACGTTCAGCCGTCTGAGCAGGACGCGGCGGATCGCTCTGTGCCATCGTGAGGAAAGCGGTTCCGGGGTGTGGACGAACCGCACGAAAACCCTCTCCCCGATCCCGTGCGCCTTCGCGGCGGGGAGAATGATGTCGAACTGGAACAGCTTCTCGAAGGCCTGGGGGTTCCGGTTTTCCTTCGGATCGAGGGCCACCGAGCCTCCCCCCTGGACGCTCAGGGCCAGGCTGGGCAGGTCCTTCGATGCGGCCGGCACTTCCCGCGCGACAAAGCCGGGGACCACCGAAGGCAACGATTCCACAAGACGGGCTTCCACCTTGCGCGTCCGGTGCCTGATGTGTTCCACGTCCGCCTGATTGACGATCACCCTCACGATGGTTTTGGAAAAATCGACCACGTAGCCGAGGGGCGCACCCCTGTGCACAAACCTGCCCGGCCAGTCCTCCGCCTGAGGTAAGAGAAAGGTCCCCGAGGCCGGGCTCCGCACGATCATTTCGGACATCCTCTCCTGGGCGCGCACCAGCTTTGCGTTGACGCGGCCCATCTCGTCCTTGAGTATCTCCGTCTGTGTGCGGTCCGTCACGAAGCTGACGCGGAGGCGTGCATCGACCTCGCGCAGGCCGGCCTCCAACACCTTCATTTCCGCCCGCAGGTCGGGGGCGTCGCAGAAGAAGAGCGGATCACCACGGGATACGCGGGCGCCGGCAGGGACGAGGACCTTCACGATGAAGCTGTCCGCCCCGGCGAAGACCTGGGACTCCTCGGGTACCCACACGACACCTTCGGTCACCGTAGAGGAAGGAAGGGGAAACCAGAGGAGGAAGGCCAGGAGCGGACAGAGGACGGCCGCCGCGATAACGGCAACGCGAGGCGCGCGCTCCCGCATCTCGTTCGTCACGTGGCGGACGACCCTGAAAAGGGGGAGAACGATCATGCTGAAGGCGGCCCACAGGGCGAGGAGCACGCCCAGGGCGAAAAACTTTCCGGCGATGAACAGGAAAATAGTCACGGAAATGAAAATCCGGTAGGCAAAAGACGCGAGGGCGTAGGTGCAGAGCCAGGGTCTCTCGCCGGGGGCCTGCAGGGAAGATACGCTGTCCTTTATGCGGAGCAGGTAGCGCTTTATCAGATAACCGAGGTATTTGTTCGCCCTGTCCGCCAGGTTGGGGATTTCGAGGTAATCGGCGAGGATATAATAGGAATCGAAGCGGAGCAACGGGTTTCCGTTGAGCAGCAGGGTGGAGAGCCCGGCCACGAATATGACGTTATAGGCGACCGCGCGTACCGTGCCCGGTTCCGCCAGCGCCCATACGATGACGGCGAGGGACGCGAGGAAGAGGTCGACCATGATCCCGGCGGCGCCGACGAACATGCGTTTGGTCTTCTCGGGGAACGCGGAAGACCATGAGGCGTCGACGTAGGGCAGCGGCATAAAGACGATGAGCATGACGCCCATCTCGTGGACTTCCCCGCCCCATCTCTTCACGGCGTAAGCATGGCCGAATTCGTGAAGAAGTCTCGAAAAAGGATAGATGAAGGCAAGGAGGAAAAGGTTTTCCGTGCTCAATACCCGGTCGGTAACGTCGCAGGACAGCTCCTGCCAGTGCATGCCCAGGAGAAGAAGGGCGACCGCACACAGCGCGGCCCAGAGCACGACGCCCGTCCGGCTGAGGAGGGGTCGTACGAGAAAGAGGCTCCTTTCGAGAAACGAGTTCGGGTCCCAGAGGGGAAAGCTCATGGCGGCCGGCGAGCGGGCCCTCGCTATCCAGCGGTTGCTCTTCTCTTCCCTGCTCCTCCTGCCGAGGTCACTGATGTCGGGCGGCTTGTCCGATTGGAGCGCGTCGCTCTGGTGGAGGTAGGAGAGCAGGCTGATCACCTCGTCCTGCGTGGGCATGTCGTCGCCGAGGCGCTCGCAGGCCGCCTCCCATATGTCCTGCATGGAACGTTTCCCGTCCATGAGGCCCACGATGGAATAGGCTTCCCTGGAGAACCTGTGGAAGCGCCCCGTGGAGTTGTCCTGGAGGATGTACCAATCCCTGCCCCGGTACACGTGGTGATGGAACTGCGTGTGACTGCGAAGGCGGGGCCTCAGCTCCGCAACCCGGTACCATGACTGGCTGAAAAGACTTTTTTGGGCAGTGGGATTTTTCAAGGCCGCCACGACCAGAACCAGAGCCTGAACCAGTTGCGCAGCTTGAGCGTCCAGATGGATATCAATTTCCGGCGCTCCACGGATATCTTCCCTATGCCTTCCATCCCCGGCCTCAGCGTGCTCGTTGCCTTGTCGAGACCCGCCTCGACCCGAAAGCAGTTCTTCCCCTCCAGGGCCGTCGAGATGGGTGTAATCTTCCGCACGACGAAACCGAAGGTATCCGGGAGCGCCGAGAGTACCAGGACGCCCCTCTGGCCTTCCCGGACGTGCGCTATTTCAACCTCGTTCACCTGAAGGATGAGGCGGTAGCCCGAAAGCGGCGCAATCTCGAACAAAAGGTCCCCCTGCTCTACCGCGGAACCAAGTTTCTGGCTCAGGTCTCCGCTGAGGAGGAGACCGTCGAAGGGAGCACGTATGGTGGTGCGCTGAAGCTTGATCTCCGTCAGGTCGAGCTGCGCGATGACCTGATCGAGCTGGGCCTTGACCACATTGGCCTTGGCCCTGTCGTGAAGCGCCACCGCTTCCTGGTGCTGCCGCAAGAGCTGGCTTTCCTGACCGGCCAGGTTTGTCTTCTCCAGGCGCAGGTCGCGTTCATCGAGAGTACAGAGCACGCTTCCCTCCTGCACCGTGTCTCCGTGGCGCGCGCGTGCTTCCCTGATGTAGCCTTTGAAGGGCGCCGCAACGGTGCGGCGCACCGAGCCTTCGAGGGTCGCGCTCGCGGTGACCCGGTATTCGCCGGTTGCAAAACTGAAAAAGACGATCAGTCCGGCGAGGAGGAAGATCACAAGCTTCGTTGCGGTGTGGTCGGGACCTGTCATGCGCTTCAGTCCCCGCTGCGCCGCGCCGTACATCTGCCTGGCAAGTGGAAGGCTTTGAATCCTCTTTCCTTCCAGGGCCGGAGCCGCGAGGGCGAAGATGCTCCGGCATACATGTACGTCCTCCGCGCTGAAAGGCATCTCTCCGTCCCGCTCCAGCGTAAGGGCGCCGTAATAACGCTCCTTGGCGTAAAGAGGGACCGTGAGCATCGCCCCCACCCCGTAAAGGCCGGCAAATTCTTCGTGGTTCCGTACGATGAGGGCGGTCGCATCGAGAGTCGGCGGGTAGATGATTTCCGAACCCTGAAGAATGGCTTCGTCCATTACCGCGCCGAGGGACCGCATGAAGCTCGTCCGCTTGTCGAAAAGGGCGCTATGGGATATGGCCTGGATGCGGACGTTGTGCTTAACCACGAAGCCGAGGCTCACCCTGTCACAACGGAGATCGGCAGCGATGCCGGTGACGAAGGTCATGCAGGCCTCGTCGAAGTCTTCTTCGGAGAGGACGCCGGCAAGCAGATCGATGGCCGAGCGCAGGCGCGAGACGATCATCCCGTCTTCCCGCGTCTGCCGCCTTCGAAAAAAAAGCTCCAGCAGGGGCGTGCCCCATTGGAGATGTTCCATGGCGGACTTCAGCTCCCCTTCCGAGGAGACCGCGACCTCTACGGCCGCTACGCCATGGACCTGATTGTCGAAAAGTAAAGGACAGGCTATCCCGTACCTGCGGAAATGGACCCTCCCTGCCTTGTCTGTCTGCGCGGTCCCGGTCGGCACGGGCAGCTCGGTCAGAAGGGGGCGGCCCTGCTGAAGGACCCTCTCGGAAACCTCGGCGAGCCGTTCCCCATCCGAATCGGCAGCAGCCGACCAAAATGCAACCGGCGTAAAGGCAACGCCCGCCTCCTCCTTCATAACCAGGATTGCCTGGAGGGCGGAGACAATCAGCGAGGACTGAAGGGTAAGCCAGCTCCGCGCATATTCTTCGAGGCTCCCGGCTCCGGCCATATCCGCCCATAGGGCAGACCGCCCCTGCTCGCCGCTGCCCGTTTCGGGCCGCTCTTCGCTCAACGTCGTGTCTCCGGACGTAGAGGGGCACGGGATGGGCTACACGTCTTCATACTTCTCTTCAACACGTGTGTAAAGATAAGGTATTGCCGAGTTTCTACTTCACACCGGCCGCATCGATATCGAGTGTGCCAAACCGCGCTTCGTAATCGGAAACGATCCGATTGAGGAGGAGCGAGAGACGCTTTGCGGCATAGGCGTTGAGAATAACGCGGTCGGTCAACTGGACCACGAGCTCGTTCTGACCCGTCTGCCATGTCTGGTTCGTCCCAAAGAGGATGGTCACTTCTTCCCGGGTGCTCGAGACGTTGCAGACATTTGCATAAGACGTCTTCAGGTTCGAATCGTCCCATCGTATCCTGATGGTTCCATCCTGTTTCGGGGCTTCCTGTTTCGTTGCGGCTTCGTCTTCCTTGTTGCTTCCCTGTGCCATTGGTTTCCTCCTGCTGCCCTTCATTTGTTCGCCCGAAAGCGCGGGGACCACCCCGACGCTATTCTAACTGATTAGTGTTCCCCACATCAATTCATTTAACCATCCCGGCAGGGCAAACGCATTTGGAA
>PLSJ01000340.1 GCA_003165115.1 Syntrophaceae bacterium
TTGCAGTTAAGGGGTGACATAATTGTATTGCAGGAACACGCCGTACGTTTTCTGTTGACATCTTTGTGATGCTTGGTATAACATAGCAAATAACCTGACAAAGCCAAACCGCCCGCGAGGGCGGGACGGAAAGCCCACGGGTCTCAGTTGAGTCATCACGGTAGGTCCATCAGCCAGACAGCCGAGCCGCCAGTATCCGACAAATGGTTAAAAAAGGAGGTGAAGGTGTATCGCGCGGCTCGGGATTCCTATTCTGACAAAGCCAAAATGACGTGTGAGGGCGCAGGCGGAAGTCCGACGGGTGTCAGACATAGGTCGCGGGCAAGAGGATTTGCACGATACCGGACAAGAATAGAATGGATTTTGCAAGAAGTACGAAGGAAATAAAACGACGGAGGTCAATTTTGAAAAGAGCACTGCAGAAACTGGGAATCAACATGTCTTTGAAGAGCATGACACGGGTGGCACTTGCAGTTGTCGCGGTTGCAGGTTGTGTCTCGTTTGCCACTCAAGCGTACTCGACCACGTTCGATTTTGTCTACACCGATGCCATCGCGACGGCATCTACACCGGGCATAGCGGTTGGAGACACGTTCACCGCTAATCTTTTCCTCAACAATGGGGGCTCCACCGTCGCAAGTCAGTCATGGACGGCAAGCCAGACCTCGGGTTTCACCATAACGGCCGGTTCCTATTTTGCCACGTATAGCCTCGTTTGGCAGTCTGATTTCTCCTTCACTACCGATGCGAGTGGTAACGTGTCATTCGTGCGCTTTTGGGGAACGGACTATGGCTCGCACAATACTGACCGTTTCGGTACTTGGAATGGCGACACCGTATTTGGTGACGCTTCGTTCGTCGACTCTCAGGGGCTTTCGAACACGATAGCGGCGGCTACGTTCAATAACGTGGGGCAATGGACGCTGGGAGCACCCGTTGCGACCCCTATCCCCGGCGCCCTTCTGCTCTTCGGCCCCGGCCTGGCGGGTTTTGCGGTAGTCAGAAGAAGGTTCAGGAAGTAGACGTTCTTCGCGGACATTACGGGCAGGGTCGAGGCATGGCCCTGCCTTTTTTCTGCGCGCATCCCATTGGTTGCCGCGGGAAAGAGTGCACTTTTCAGGACAAAGCGTTTTCATTTGTTGCAGGAAGCAGCGGAAAGGAGCCGTTTTTCGCGATAAGGCCGCCACGAGCACCCTCTCGTCCCAAGAGACGTACTCCAGATGTTCTTTTCTTTAGCCTGCCTTTTCGAGGCGTTAGCCTATCCACACCTTGATAATGGCTTGCCGGCTCGCTTCTTGACCGGCGCACGGAGATTATGCTGACCCTGTCGCTCCGGTAGGTGATGATGCCCGACCAGTGTGTCTCGGAAATCCTGCCTATTACAAGAAATCTTGGCTCATCGGTCGCTGCTATTCGCTCACGCCTAAAATTCCGGCATCGATCATGGTTGTGCTCGATGCCGGATCGGGTGGACGACGGCGTGGTCGGGATCGTGAGGTTTGGTGTCCTGTGAGTTGCGTAGACCGCAGGCGTACATAGGCGGGCACCCAACTCCATATTGCTTCGGCTGGGTCGCAAACGTCGGAGCGTCACGCGGCGAGCAGGGCGCCAAAGATCGCGATCCCGACCACGCCGTCGTCCGGCCGTCTACTAGAAAAGAGTGCCCTATTCCTCCACCAGCGCTGCCGTCAGCCCCAGGTCTTCTATCATCTCCATGTCCTCGCTCGTCTCCCTCCCCGGCGTGGTGAGATAATCCCCCGTCATGAGTGAGTTGGCCCCCGCCACGATCCCGAGGGGCAGGAGCTGCCTCAGGTTCGTCTCTTTCCCGCCGCAGAGCTTGATATCCTTATCGGGGAGGATGAACCTGAAGAGCGCGATCGTGACCAGGATCTCGATGGGGTGAAGGGCGGGTGTGTCCGCCAGGGGCGTGCCTGGACGGGGGTTGAGGATATTCACCGGCACGGAGTCCACGTCGAGTCCTTTCAGCGTCATGGCGAGCTCTATCCTCTGCTCCATCGATTCGCCCAAGCCTATGATGCCGCCGGAACATACGGCGAGACCCGCCGCCTTGGCCGCCAGCACCGTGTCGATATCTTCCCTGTACTCGTGGGTGGAGCAGATGTTGTCGAAGAAGCTCGCGGCGGTCTCCAGGTTATGGTGATACCGGTAGAGACCGGCCGCCTTCAACGCCCCGGCCCTTTCGGCGTCGAGGAGGCCCAGGGAGACGCAGGGCTTTATGCCGGCGGCCTTGATCTCAGCCACCGCCTGGTAGATCCCCTCCCACTCTTCCTCGCTCGCTATCCGCGTGCCGCTCGTGATGATCCCGAACATGTGAGCGCCGCCCCGGAGCATCCGTTTGGCCGCCCCGACGATCTCCGCCCTCGACACCATGTCGTACACGGGCGCATCCGTTTCGTAGTGGACGGACTGGGCGCAGAACTTGCAATTTTCGGGACACCTGCCCGATTTCGCGTTGATGATGCCGCACAGGTTGATCCTCTTGCCTTTAAATGCCTCCCGTATCTCCGAGGCCGCGGCCATGAGGGCAAAGGGCGTCTCCATCCCCATCCGGTAGAGGGTGAGGGCGTCCGCCACGCCTATATCCTTTTTTCCGATCGCTCGTTCTTTCAGTTGTGTCAACGTATCTTCCATGTGATTTCTCTCCTGTCGTCCGGACTCTTTAAATCCTCAGCGCCTCGATGTCCACCGCGAGCCGGTCTATCATCCGGTCAGTCGCATCCCCCTTGCCCAGCCCGACCGTCAGGGGGAAAGAGGGGTCCTTCGCGTGATGGGCCATAATATTCGCCGATATGCCGATAAGGCTTTCATCGGTCTGCCCGATAAGCAGACCGGAAGGCCCCGTGAACGAGACGGGCGTCAGCAGGAGATGACCCGCAAGTGAGAGGCCGGTCAGGCGCTCGTTCTCCTGCCGGTCCCGTCCCACGATCAGCTTGGTCTTATCCGACAGGCGGAAATGACGGCCTATCTTCAGCATGGCCGCGTCACCCATGGTGCAGTCGGGGTTGTACCTGAAGAGGTCGCGCAGCCGCGCGGCAAAAATGGAGTCGGTGAGCAGACAGCCCCCGCCGGGGCAGCTAAACTCCTTCAGGTCGAACTCCTCCGCAAGCCTGTACTGGCCTTTCCGCGACCTGCCCGCGAAATCGAGCAGCCTATTCCTGTCGACGATCCCCTCTTTTTCAGGGATGGTGGGAGGAAAGTGCTGGGCGGACAAAGGTCTCAGGATCAGTCCGGCAAGGCCGCTCTCCCTCTCGATGAGGCCGATCGCGTCCCTCCTCTGCGACATGGGGCGCTGGCCGAGGACTTCCCCGGTGATCACGAAAGACGCGTCCACCTCTTTCATGAATTCCGTGGTCTTTTTCAGCATGAATATCCGGCAGTCGATGCAGGGGTTGATGTTCTTGCCGTAGCCGTGGGGCGGCTCCCGGACCATCCGCAGGTAGTCTATCCCCTTGGTCCTTACCGTGACGCTCACCCCCAGTTCTTCCGCGCTTCTAGCCGCCTGGACGCCGCACCCCTTGGTCGCGCCGTGCGTGCAGTTGCAGAAGGGCGACGTGAAATGGAGCGCGCAGACCTCGATACCCTGGTCGAGGATCAGCCTGGTGGCGAGTATGCTGTCGAGTCCCCCCGAAAGCAGGGAGACGGCCTTTCTGTTCATCGTTCCTCCGTAAGTGCGCATCCGCCCGTGCTGCGTGCGCCCGGACCCGGCGTGTGCACTCATTGTAGTAATCTTTTGCCAAATGTGTCAAGCCGGCGCGACGGGACGCAGGGGATACGTCTATTCAAGGCGGGATGTCCAAGTTACATTTGCCCTGGTTACTTGATCAGGGCAAACGCATTTGGACTAT
>PLSJ01000409.1 GCA_003165115.1 Syntrophaceae bacterium
CCTCCACTTTTCGGGCTATGATACTGTAGCTTTTGGTGGGCCGTTAAAGATACCCATAAACCGCTTGCAGTCCTTGACCATCTGTTCAGTGTATTCATCCAAATACTCCATGCATACCGTCCCGCTCCACCGTTCGGCGGCCAGCCTGTCCATCACTTGCCTCCCGAACTTCTCGACAGGCAAGTGGGTTTCACCGTTGACCGCTTCGGATAAATGCACATGCCGGATTTGTCCGTGATGCTTTTCGATGACCTCAAGAGTGTCTTCATGGCTCAAATGGCNNCGAGGCAAATCGGAAGGCCTGCGCCCATCACTTCTTTGTAATCGAGATATTTACGGCCCTTGAAGGTTTCCATAGTGATCACAGATCTGGTCGCTTGCTGAAGGGCGGCAACGTTGTTCACGAGAAGCTCGATGCATGCACCGCGGCTCAGCGCTGTTGGTCGGACAGGATGAAAAACGATAACCTTTGCATTCACCTGGTTGGCGAGATCAGAGAGGGCAGTGGCCCACAAAAGAAAAGAGTCTATGTGAAGGCTTATGACGGGGCCTACCGGCGCGTGTATCGATACGCCCGTCGCCGAGCTGTTGACGATTTCTTTCGCGAGAGCGGGTAGCTTCCCGGCGATAGTTTTGTAATGATCGAAATCGAATGGCAGCCCAAGCTCGACGGGTACGCCGAGTGCAGCTATTTCTTGCCCTATGCCATCGCGGTGCCCGTCAATATCGGTAAAGACCGGCTTTCTTATACAAAAAATCATTCGTTTATGGTAAATGAAGATGCTACCAAAGGCAAGCGGCAATGAAATGCGCAGCCAGGCTATTTTAATACGGTGGGATAGAGCTTTACGAGTTTACCTTTGACGCTCACTTAAATTGACCCGCCTTCGCTCAAGTAGGTTGACCCACCGATAAGCTGCTCACGGTTTTAGCCCTTCTTTTTCCCTCGGGGAAAAAGAAGGGCTGCTTTTTTTGTTGATTCCATGAACAATTGAAAGGGGTAAAGAAAAGCCCGAAGCGGTAACTTCGGGCTTTGATGTAGAGCCCCGCGGACAATCGGAAGCTCAACAACGCATTTACTTTTTACCATGGCTTCTGACGGTTTGCAACGTCGGAGGCCATTTTGCTTTTAATTGAGGTGCGCTGTCACTCCTGCGGGGTGAGCTTCTGCATATGCCGGCGGTGTTTTAGAGGCCAGGCCTATTGTTCGCCGGAGTGCCGCCGGCAGGGGAGGCGCCGGATTCACCGGGAAGCGCAAAAGCGGTACCGGAATACCGTGAAGGGGAAAAAGGCTCATCGCCTGGCGGAGAACCGCCGACGGCACCACGAAAGAAAAATGGATGACCTCTCTTCAAGAGGGTGGGCGTGCCGTGTTACTGATAGAGGTAACGCTGCCCAGGTTCCTCCCGAAGGGGGTCGGAGGTGCCATTTTTGCGGGTGCGAGGGTTTTGTGGTGGATCGATTCCCCCGTCGGAGGTGAAGTGATCATGAAAAGTGGGCATCTTCGGGAGATTAAGGAGATCGAGATCGCGCGGCTCAACCTTCGCTATGCCTATACAAGGATAGATCGCCCCAAGGAGAGCCTTGCGCTCGCCGCCTCCATCGAGCGCGTCGGGCAGATCGTCCCCGTGATCGTCTCCGGGACCCTAGTGCTGCTCGACGGCTACCTGAGGGTAAAGGCGCTCATACACTGTGGGCGCGACACGGTGAGAGCGGAGATATGGGACTGCACGGAAGAAGAGGCTCTCGTGGAGATCCTCGCCCGTGCCCATGGCCGAAAGTGGGATCTCCTCGAGGAGGCGGCTCTCGTGCGGGAGCTTCACGATCACCACCAGCTGTCGCAGGGAAGGATCGCGACCATGGTGGGACGCACGCAAGGGTGGGTCTCCGGGCGGCTGGCGCTTTATAACGCCCTGTCCGAAGACCTTATGGATCTCATTCGAAAGGGGTCGATCTCGACCTGGGCCGCAACGAGGGTGATCGTCCCCATTGCGCGCGCAATACCCGAGCACGGAAAGCTGCTTTCGGAGAATCTCTCGAAAGTATCCCTGTCCACGCGGGAGATGGCCCGGTTCCTATGCCACTACCAAAAGGCGAACCGCAGGCAGCGGGAGAATATGGTGCACGAACCCGCCCTGTTCCTCAAGTCCCTTTGCGCAAAGGAGGAGGCCCGGGAGGCCAAGACCCTGAAGGAGGGGCCGGAGGGCACATGGCTCAGGGATCTCAGGGTCATCACCCACATGCTCTTAAGACTCCTCAAAGAGGTCCCCATGCTCTTCTCTTCATGCCAGTCCAACCTCGACCGGCGTGTCCTGCTTACCGCCTTCGAAGAGAGCAAAAAATGCTTCACGGAACTCGAACACGAGATCGGGAGGTACGATGATCACCAAAGAGAACCAGCAGGCGATCATGTCCCTGCACGAGCGGGGAGTCCACATCCGGCAGATCAGCACGATACTGAAAGTATCCCGGAACACCGTCAAGCGGGTGATCAGGGGGGAGTGGCGGGACACTCCGCAACGGCAGTCTTCTTATCAAGAGATCTCGGATCTCGTCCGTGAGGCATTTGCCCTCGCCAAGGGCAATGCCGTGAGGGTCCGGGAGATCTTGGAAAGCAACGGCCACGAAGTCCCTTACAGCACCCTGACCCGTATCGTGCGGGAGCTCGAGCTGCGGGATCACAAACCCCGCGCGGGCGCCTACACCTTCGGCCCCGGCGAGGAGATGCAGCACGACA
>PLSJ01000197.1 GCA_003165115.1 Syntrophaceae bacterium
GTGGCTTGGCGCAACCCCCGCTTTCCGCAGGAGTCGGATCCGGTCCGAAGGTGCCTATCCGAGGATCAGCCTTTGCGGGTCGATCTCTTCCCTCAGTATCCTCAGTTCCTCGGGCTTCGGGGGGACCGACTCCACTGCCTGCGACACGTCGACGGCGAAACCTATCCCGGCGGTAATGGTCCCGATGTCGACGCCGGGGTAATATTCGGCGAGGTACATCTCTTTCGTCGTGCCGTGGAACTTGAGCACGCCCATATTCGTCACCACCGCCAGCGGCCCGCCCCGCTTGTAGCCCATGCGTGTGCGTGAATCCCCGCCGTTAAGCCATCCGGGACTCGTCAGGTAATCGAGCTTCTCCACAAAACGCTTCTTTCCGAGCTGCATGAAGATAATCACGCCCGAGGCCAGCGACGCGGCGTCGCACGCGCCCCCGCTGCCGGGGAAGCGCACCTTCGGCTTGTGGTAGTCGCCTATGCAGGTGGAGTTGAGGTTGCCGCACCTGTCTATCTGAGCGGCGCCGAGGAACGCGATGGTCGTGAACCTCCGGTGACCGACGATGGAAAAGGCGTCGATGAGACCGGAATTGAGGGCAGTGCCGTCCATGACCCTCGAATCGGCGACCGCCATGGGCAGCTCGTCCAGGGAAGGGTCTATCCCCCCCCCGTTTCGAAAAAGACCACGACCTTGGGTGCGTGAATTCTCTTGGAAACCGTCGCCGCGAGTATCGAGACGCCGGTGCCGGCAAAGAGGATGTCGCCGTCCTTTATGAGTCTCCCCGCGCTGATCGCCATCATCTCTTTTTCCGTATAATCGGCCATCCGAACCCTCCTTACCTCCTGTCGAGCCCGGGTATGTAGCCGATGACCGGGTTTGCCCTGATGGTCATCAGCCCCGCGCCGCCTATCCTGTCGAGCAATTGATCGTGGCTCTTCAGGCTGTAGACCCAGTCATCAAGGTATCTCCCGAACGTCTCGTCGTCCCTGGCCGCCTCTTTGTACATATTCAGGTGTTTCGCGTCGTAGTCGTAGAAGAGGCGACACGCGGTGGGGTATGCCCCGTAAGGCACCTTCACGATGGCGTCGATCAGGAAGGGGGGCAGGGAATTCTGGTCGGGGTCGAGCCTGATATAGGCCTTCGGCACGATCTCCTCGCAGGTGACGATGACCGCCCCCGCCGATTTCGCCTGTTCGAGATCCGCGAAGGTGAGGCCCTTTATCCGCACGGTGCCGTCCTCACCCACGTACTGGGCGTGGACGAGGGCGACGTCCGGGGTGAGGGCCGGCAGAAGGACGACGTTCTCCTTTTCGTTGAAGGGGTTGCTGACCACCACGAGCTTCCTGCTGGCCACCTTCGCCTCGCTCCTGATAGCGGGACCGAAGCCCTCCCTGCCGATGAGGTCCGTCCCGAAGCCGGATCTGCTCGGGATAAAGGGGATGCCGAGGGCGCCCGCGAGGAAGCGCATGCTCATCTGGTTATTCGAATAATCCTCGATCTCGACCTCTTCCCTCTCGACGGCTTTCCTGAAACGGATGCAGGTGGAGGCGAAGCGGCCGTTCGCTCCGTAGGCCATTTCGATCCTTTTCACGCATCCCGCGCCCACCAGCACGTCGAGCGCCTGGCCGTGGGAGTGACATACTATATGCAGGTGCTTTACGCCCCGCCTGATGATCTCATACGCCACCGCCATGGGGTTCCTGTTGACGGTGAAGCCCCCGAGGGCCACCTGCGAGCCGTCCTTGACGAACCTCCCCACCGCTTCCCCCAGGGACATCAGCTTGTCTTCTATCTCTGGATATCTCTTCATCCGGTTTCTCCACGCGCGCGCTGCGTTGCAGCCCCGAAAGGTCTCACGCGGGCTCCACCACGCTCACCGGGCCCTTTCCTCAGCACCTTCTGGGAGACGATCACGAAGGCGAAACAGATAAAGCCGACGACGTCACCCAGCGCACTGGGATAGACAAAGGCCAGGGCGCCGACGATCGCGATATCGATATCCTCCTTTTCGACTGCGCCCACAGGCCCGCAGGTGCCTGAAGGACCATAACCCCACCCAGCGCGGCGCTCAGCTTCAGAAACTCCCTTTTCGTGATCCCCTTCCCATCGTCGGATCCAGCTTTCATGCGATACCCCCCCTTTGTCGATGTGTGCGTCCCTCAATCTATGGGATCATTATTCCCCCGGGAAATAACGGTTGCGATCCCCGGCGCCGGTCCTCTCACAGGGGCCTCCGGATTGTAGCCGAGGCCGAGAGAAATGTTCGCCGCGGTCCTCACGACGGCCGGTACGATCTCCCTCTTGAGTCTGTGCTGAGTGATGGTCAGGCTCGAACCGGAAACGTTGACGGCGGCAACGACGCCACCGCTGTTATCGTGGACGGGGGCGCCGGCAGCCCTCAGCCCTACCGCCAG
The DNA here is from genome assembly GCA_003165115.1 of Syntrophaceae bacterium. Lineage (GTDB taxonomy): Bacteria > Desulfobacterota > Syntrophorhabdia > Syntrophorhabdales > WCHB1-27 > BOG-1155. The sequence continues at coordinate 2,409 of PLSJ01000197.1, forward strand.
CTCTCCGTCGCACACCGCGTACCCGCATCGGCGGATTGCCGGCAGTTTGGCGCACAGCGCCCACGGATCGCTTATCGTGCGCGGCGTATACTTTCTCAGGCCGGCTTTTTCCAGGAACTTATCCAGCCGGTCGGGAGCCATGTTCGCAAGGAACACTTTGCCGAGCGTCGTACAGTGGGCCGGCAGACGCGAGCCCGCGTCCATTATGAGGCCGACGATGGCGCGGTTCCCGACCCTGTCGACATAGATCACCTCGGTCCCGCGCAGCACGCCGAGGCTCGCGGTCTCACTGATTTCGTCGGCAAGTTTTTCGAGGTGGGGCCGGGCCACCTGGCGGACCTCCAGGCCGTTCATGGCCGTGAAGCCAAGCTGGAGCACGGAAAGGGAGGGCCGGTAGAGGCGCGTGGTGGGGTCGCGCTCAAGGTAGCCCATATCTTCCAGGGTGGAGAGAATACGGAAAATCGTGCTTTTATTGACGTCAAGGGCGGCGACTATCTGGCTTAAGGTCAGCGTCGGGCTTCCTGCCGTGAAAAGCCCGAGGACCTTCAGCCCTTTGGAGAGAGCTTCGATGTTATAACGAGATCCTTGCTTTGTCGCCAAATCCCCCCCCCGGTTTTAGCTATTAAAACAAGATTTCGCTGATGTATATGAGATACTATAGTTCGGCAGAGGTATGCATTTTGTCAAGAGAAATCTGACGGCGTAATAAATAGTATAATTATTTACGTGAAATAGAGCGCCCTTTACTTCCTAAGACGGCCTGGTCGCGGTGAACTTGACGCTCGCCACTTTCCCTTCGACGAGACGCAGATCCTCCCTGGCGGGGGGCGGGGTAAACTCTTCACCCGGACAACAGGCCATGGCAACCAACTCCTCTCCCTTCAGAGAGTAACGGGCGATAACGAGGATCCCGGTAAAACCCGCCCTCCTGATAGTCTCCCAGTACTCTTCTTCCTGACCGGCGCCTCCCAGGCATCCGGCCCAGGTGACCTGGAAGCGCTCCTGCAGCTCGGGAGCGATGCTCCCGGTAAGCACCACGTCCGAGATAGCGATCCGCCCGCCCGGTTTCAGGATGCGAAAGGCCTCTCTGTACACGGCGTCCTTGTCGGGGCATAGGTTAATGACGCAGTTCGAGAGCAGGACATCCGCAAGGGCGTCCGGAAGCCCTGTCCTCTCCAGGTCCGCGACCCGCAGCTCGATGTGCCTGTCCTACAGGCCCGCCTCGGCCACCGACTGGTGTGCCCGCCGGATCATCGCGTCTGCGAAATCGATGCCGATCACTCTGCCGTGAGCCCCGACCTTGCGGGCGGCGAGTATGACGTCTATCCCCGCACCGCAGCCGAAATCGACGACCGTGTCGCCCGGCCGGATATCGGCGAAACCGGAAGGGTTACCGCACCCGCGGGAGAGGTTGAGGGCCGTTTCCGGCACCGTTGCCAGTTCTTCGTCGCTATAAAGCCCCATTTGTGCCGCGAAGCCGGACCCGGCTTCCTCCTTGCTCGGTCAACAGGACTCCTTTTTGCCCGCTCTCGCCGCAAACGTGCCGTACCGCGTCTTGATCACCCGTTGCGCCTCGGCTTTTTCCATGGCCCCACCTCACGTGATTGGCAAGTAATATCTCATTCCTCTCTCTGATGAGCAGTTCTGGGGGAGTTCACGACCCCCTAGCAACTGCTTCAGCTATGGCCCGGAGAGGAGTGGGCCCCTGCCCCCATGCCGGTCGCGCCTTTCTGGCCCCCCGAACAAAATGCGGAAAGAAGGCGCTCAGGCTCGTCGGCCTCGCACTTCGGGCACCGAAGACCTTTATTGTCCTCGTTGAGCTTCTGGATCACTTCGAAGGATTCCCTGCATTTCTTGCATCGGTATTCATAAATGGGCATGGCCGCGCATCTCCTTTTGGTGTGTGCTCCGTTAAAATATCAGATAGACAGCATACATAATATGTATCACCGATAGGATAGAAAAACAAGCATGGATGCGGGTAGAAGAGGGAATCACCGGCGCCCCGGCTCAGGGGCCGGCGCCCGCGTTCCTTTCTCTCACATGTCGTTTCAGCTCGTTCATGTGCCCTTCCGTGAAGCCCTCCCAGGCAAAGGGAAGAAGGGCGTTGTTCTGGAAGAGGGGCTCGTCGGCGATGGGGTACCGGGCGAGGGAGTGATACGTTTCAAACATTTCCGTATGGGGGATAGGCGTATAGGCATTGAGGGTTACGCGAATGCCGAGGTCCGAGGCATAATCGATTGTTTTGCGCACGTCTTCGTGGGGCTGACACGGGAGGCCGGCGAGCACGTAGGCGCGGATGGAGCTCTTCTGAAATCCCGCCCGGAAGAGTTGGTCTACCGCCGTCTCGAAGGCGCGCGTGCTCAGCTTGCCGCCCGTTGCCCTTTGCGCCGAAGGGTCGATGGTCTCGAGCCCCAGCCGCACCTCTTTGAAGTGAGCCGACGCGAGGAGGCGCGCGATGTCTTCGTCGATGAGCGAGGCGTTCAGCGCATTGGGGTTATAGAGGGAAAGGTCGAAGGTCATGCGGGCGATGCCGGCCAGAAGGGGCTTCGCAAATTCCCCCGCCCGGAAAAGGAAGTTATCGTCGTAAAGGGCAAATCGGGAAACCCCGCGATTGCACCAGTACGATATCTCGCGGAGCACGCCGCCAGCCGCCCTGCGGACCTGGCGCGGATAGAGGTACGAGGCAGCGCAGTACGGACAATCGTACACGCACCCGAGGGACGTCAAAAGCGGCACAAAGTGCCGGCGATCGTACAAATCGAACGCGGGAAGAGGAAACGAGTCGAGGTCCGCCTGAAGGGGCTTGAGGGCTATCGGGCGCGAGAATGTCTCTTCCAGAAACGCGTAGAAGCGGCCCATGTCGCCATTTGTCACGAGCAAATCCGCATCCCGCAGGTGGCGTCGCGCATGCTCCTCGCAGAGCGAGACATAAAGGCCTCCCACCACGATTTTCGCCCGCGGAAAGAGCGCCCGCACCAGGCGCACGATCTCCCCGGCCCCCTGGTACCAGTACGTCATGATGCAGGTCACGAGCACGAGGTCCGGAGGCGGCATCCCCGAGAGCCGGCGCCTCACCTCTTCCGGCGACAGCCCGTATCGCTTGAATCTCTTTCNNTTTGCGCCTGCCGTCGTCTTCCTTCAGGCAGTCGAGAAGGCTGACCCGCATGCCGTTTTCCCTGAGGATGCCGCCGATCTGGAGCAGCCCCAAGGGGGCGGACCAGAAGCTGTAGGCCGACACGTCGTAGATGTAGGGGTTTATGAGAAGTGCCCGTAAAGGTTCGTTCATCGTGGTTATCCGGCAGGATGTTTCACGTGAAACATCGTCACCATGCGGGGCTCGGTCTCGGCCTCATGCCCCTCGTGAACATCTTTATGAAGATCAGTCCGAACAGGAAGCCGCCTATGTGGGCAAACCAGGCAACGCCCTGGGCGTGGGAAAAGAGGACCTGGACAAAAAACCATAAGCTCAGGAGCACCATGGCGGGTATGTCTATGGTGGTAACGAAAATGAATATGAATATGAGCGTTTTCACCTTCGCCCTCGGATAGAGGAGCAGATAGGCCCCGAGAATTCCCGATACGGCCCCGCTTGCCCCGATCATCGGACTCGCGGACCCTGGATCGAAGGAGCACTGCACCAGCGCGGCCGCCACACCGGAGAGCAGGTAGAACAGGGCAAACCTGAGGTGGCCGGCCGCATCCTCCACGTTGTTGCCGAAAATCCAGAGGTATAACATGTTTCCGCCGATGTGCAGGATTCCACCGTGAAGGAACATGGACGTGAATATTGTCAGGATATTATAGGGAAGCAGGTACGGCCTGGCGGTTGCCGCGAGGAGGAGCTCCTTTGGTATCAGCGCGTACGTGCGCACGAGGTTTTGTTCCAGGCCATCGGCGAGCGTGAGCGACCAGACGAAGAGTAATATATTTACAAGCACTATCGTTATGGTTATAATTGGAAATGTGCGCGTACGGACATTGTCCTTCAGTGGTATCATATTCTATGTAGTATTACCACGCAGTTTAAGCCGTGTCAAAGAAACCACAGGAGCGTAAGCCGTAGATGCCGGAATTAAGAAAGGACCCCATCATCGACAGATGGGTCATCATCTCATCGGAGCGCGGCCAAAGGCCGGTTTTCCTCGCCGAAGCAGCGGAGGCGCCGAAACCGGGGGCGATTTGCCCACTTTGTCCGGGAAATGAGGCGATGACCCCCCCCGAAGTGTTTGCTATCCGTCCGGCCTCCGTCTCCTCACCGCCCAATAGTCCGAATTGGGTCCTGAGGGTCGTGCCGAACAAATTTCCCGCCCTGCGCATCGAAGGCGATCTCAACAAGCATGGGGTCGGTCTTTATGACAAGATGAACGGGGTCGGCCCCCATGAGGTAATCGTTGAAACGCCTATACACAGCCAGACCCTGACCGGTATGGACGTGCCGTCCTTTCAGAATCTTTTTCTCGCCTACCGGGAGAGGACCCTTGACCTCCTGCGGGACAAGCGGTTCAAGTTCATCATGATCTTCAAGAACCAGGGGTCCATGGCAGGCGCGTCCCTCGCCCATTCTCACTCGCAGCTCATCGCCCTCCCCATCATCCCAAAACGGCTTTCGGAGGAGATCAACGGATCGCTCAATTACTACAGGTACCGCGACAGGTGCGTATTTTGCGATATTATCGCGCAGGAGTCCGAGGAGAAAGAAAGGATCATTTACGAAAACGAGCACTTCATCGCCATTTCTCCCTTCGCTTCCCGCTTCCCCTTCGAAACCTGGATACTCCCCAAGGTGCACGAGGAATCTTTCCTTTATTCGAAGGCTCACGACAACTACTTCGCCATCGCCGACGCGCTTTCCGTGATCCTGAAGAAACAGGAAAAGGTACTCAACAGCCCGCCCTACAACTACATGATCCACACGACGCCCATAGAAATGATCGATTCCCCTTATTATCACTGGCATATCGAAATTATACCGAGGCTCACGAAGATGGCCGGCTTTGAATGGGGAACAGGATTTTATATCAACCCCACGCCGCCGGAAGAAGCGACGATATACCTTCAGGAAGCCGATGTCTAGGAGAAAGATATGAAAATTCTTTTCGCGTCTTCCGAAGCAGTTCCTTTTGCGAAAACAGGCGGGCTCGCCGACGTGGCGGGGGCGCTCCCCAAGGCGCTCTCAAAGCTGGGCGTCGAGGTGCGGGTCATACTGCCCAAGTATAAAGGCATCGAGGAGAAGGGGCTGCCGATCACCTACCCCGGCATACGGATCTCGGTCCCCATCTCCCAGGGGATCGTGGAGGGTGAAATCGCCGAGAGCCGCCACAACGGCGTCACCGTCTATCTCGTGGACAAGGACGAGTATTATTACCGGGATGCGCTCTATAGCACACAGGACGGTGATTATATCGACAATGCCGAGCGCTTCGTCTTTTTTTCGAGGGCTATCCTGGAGACAATAAAGGCAACAGGCTTCGTGCCCGACGTCATCCACTGCAATGACTGGCAAAGCGCACTCATTCCCGTCTTCCTCCACACCGTCTACCGACAGGATCCGCTCCTGGGAGAAATCGCCACCCTCCTTACGATTCACAACCTCGGTTACCAGGGGCTTTTCTGGCACCTGGACTGGCACCTCCTTAACCTGGGCTGGGAATATTTCACGCCGAGCTTCCTGGAATTTTATGGGAAGATCAATTTCCTGAAAGGCGGCATCGTCTTTTCGGATATTATCAATACCGTCAGCAAGAGATACAGCGAGGAGATCCAGACCCCTGAATTCGGCTCCGGTCTCGAGGGCATATTGCGGACAAGAAAAGACGTCCTCTACGGCATCGTCAACGGGATAGACTACGATGAGTGGAGCCCCGAGGCAGACACCCACATACCCGCGAAGTACGGCGCCGGGGACCTTGCCGGCAAGGCCGTCTGCAAAGAGGCCCTGCAAAAGGCGTTCGGGTTGCCCGTCGACCAGGGCAGGCCGATCATTTCGAGTATCTCCCGCCTCGCCGACCAGAAGGGATTCGACCTTGTTTCGGAAGGGCTCGAACGGATGTTGTCCTCCGGCGTCCGGTACATCCTCCTCGGAACAGGCGAGCGTAAGTACCACGAACTCTTCTCCGAGCTTGCGCAAAAACACCCCCAGTCTTTTTCCCTGAAGATCGCCTACGACAACACCCTGGCCCATCTTATCGAAGCCGGCTCCGATATGTTTCTCATGCCCTCCCAGTATGAGCCGTGCGGGCTCAACCAGCTTTACAGCCTCAGGTATGGCACGGTCCCCATCGTGCGCGCCGTGGGGGGGCTGGACGACACGATAAAGGACGACCCCATCGATCCCGGGTCAAGGACGGGATTCAAGTTTGACGACTACACGGTCGGCGCCATGCTGAAGGCCGTGGAACGCGCCCTCGCGGTGTACCGCAGCCCTGATGACTGGAAGGTTTTGGCGGGCAGATGCATGAAACAGAATTTTTCGTGGGAGAAATCTGCGGAAGAATACAGGGCACTCTACGAAACGGCCATAAAACACCATGAATTTCGCTAATACTCTTGGCAAGGTCATCGACATATCCCACTCGAATCTCGAAATAGCGTCCCGTATCAACGCAATCCTGAATATTGTTTCCGGCGATCTTCTTTTTGAAGAAGTGCTTGTGTACACGCTCGATAAGGACAGGCGGCTTTCCTGCAGGTTCATGAACAGGAGCAGCCGGTTGTTCGACCTTCTCAATGATTACCGCTCCCACGTGGGAGAGGGCGTGGTAGGCACCGTCGCACAAAAGAGGTCCCCGTTGTTTTTCACCTCCAGGGATGTGCCGCCACGATTGGGCTGTCTCTTCTATGCCGGCCTCGACGATGTTCTTCCCCGGTACAGGGTATTCGCTTTTCTCCCTCTTGCGGACGACAGCTTCCTTTACGGCGTGCTGCTTGCCGGCTCTTCATCGAAAGAGGCCATCAGCAGCGATGAAAAGGTGGTCCTGTCCATTCTTTCGAGGGAACTCGGCGGCATCCTGCGCACCTATGACCTCCTCCTTTCCTCGAAGAAGCAGATCACCGAACTCGCCACCTTGTCTGAGCTTGGCCGCATTCTCACGTCGACCATGGAGCCTCACGCAATCCTTGAAAATATCGCGCTCATCACCGCTAAAACCCTCAACGCCTGGTTCGCCACGATAAAGCTGGACCTCGCCTTCATAAGGTTCGACGGGCAAAGGTTCACGTCCGGGACCATAGCATCCCCCATGGAAGGACAGGTCCTCGACCTCGAAAACGAGGCGCTGCGGCTGGGTCAGCCGGTCTTCCGCACGGATGCCCGGATAGGGGAAGGAAGCAGCGCGCCGCCGCTGTTTCTCTTCGCCGTGCCGATCGTGGCGAAAGACCGCATACTCGGAACGATCACCCTCTGTCTCAAGCAGGAGGAGCAAAGGGATATCGCCGACGACCAGGGAGACCGGTATCTCGTGAACATGATCGCGAACTACATCTCCAGCGGCCTCGAAAACGTGCTTCTCACCATCAAGCTGCGAGACGCCCTGCGAGAGCTTGGCGACGCCCAAAGGCGGCTGATCGAGAACGAAAAGATGCGCAGCCTCGGCGAGATGATGGCGAACATCGCCCACGAGATAAAGAACCCGCTCGTGGTTATCGGCGGGTTCACGAAAAGGCTCGCGAAGACCGCCCGCCTGGACGAAAACGAGGGCAGGTATGTCGACATCATCACAAAAGAGGTCGCGAGGCTCGAATCGATCCTTAACGAGATACTCAACTACGTCAAGGAAGCGCCGCTCCTTTTTGAGCTTTGCGATATCAATAACCTTCTGGATGAGATCCTCTATCTCCTCGCCTCGGACAAAACCTGGGCCCACATCAAGATCACAAAGGAGTACGACGCGCATCTCCCCTTCGCGCTGTGCGACGTGCAGCAGATCAAACAGGTCTTTATCAATATTCTCATGAACTCCTTCGAAGCCATGCGCGGGAAAGGGACCATCACGGTCGGCACGGAACAAACGACATCCGAAGAGAAGCCGTTTCTTGCCGTGTCGATCAAAGACAGCGGTGGCGGCATAAGCCCGGCCGTCATGGACAATATCTTCAACCCTTTTTTTACGACCAAGGAAAAGGGCATCGGGCTGGGACTCGCCATTTCGAACAAGATCGTCACGCATCACGGGGGCGACATTGAAGTGAAGAACAAACCTGGAGAGGGGGCCCTTTTCGTCGTTTACCTCCCCTCCCAAAGCAGAACAACCAAGGAGGGGTGAGAGGCCATGGAACAAATAAGGATCCTGCTCGTGGACGACGAAGAGCACATAAGACTTCTCTTCAAGGAAGAGCTCGAAGAGGAGGGTTATTCCATAGGTCTTGCCTCGAACGGCTTCGAGGCGCTGGAGATGCTGAAGGTCGGCGAATTCGACCTCGTCGTGCTCGATATAAAGATGCCGGGAATGGACGGCATCCAGACGCTCAACGAGATCAAGAAGGTGAATAAGGAACAGCGCGTGATCCTTTGCTCTGCCTACGGAGAATTCAAGCAGGATTTCTCGAGCTGGGTTTCGGACGCGTATGTGGTAAAATCGGCTGATATGAGGGAACTTAAAGATACCATCAAGAACGTCCTGGGGGTATAGCGTGAGGAAAGTGAGAAAGGCCGTAATCCCGGCGGGAGGGTTCGGCACGAGGATGCTGCCCGCCACAAAAGTCGTGCCGAAAGAACTGCTCCCCGTCGTCGATAAGCCTCTCATACAGTTCATCGTGGAAGAGATAGTGGCGTCCGGCATAGAAGAGGTCATCCTCGTTACCAGCCGGGGAAAAGGCTCGATAGAAGATCACTTTGACCACTTCGCCGAGCTTGAGCTCTTCCTCGAGAAAAAGAAAAGGGACGACTGCCTCGACATGATGAAAACCCTGTCAGGCATGGTCCGCATCGTGTCGGTGAGGCAGCCGTACCCGATGGGTCTCGGCCACGCCGTCCTCTGTGCGCGAAGCCTCATCAATGACGAGCCCTTCGCCGTGCTTCTGCCCGACGATCTCATCATCGCGCCGAGGCCCTGCATCGGGCAACTCCTCGATGTCTTCAACGAATACGGGGACCCCGTGATAGCCGTGCTGGCCGTGCCGGGAGATCAGGTCCCCCATTACGGCATCATAAGCCCCGAACCGATAAGGGAGAACCTCCATAAAATTAAAGACATGGTGGAAAAGCCGGCCATCGCGGACGCCCCGAGCGACCTTGCCATAATCGGCCGGTACGTGCTGCCGCCCGAGATATTCGCCGTCCTCGGTGACACAGAAGCGGGGATCGGGGGAGAGATACAGCTCACGGACGCCATAAGGCGCCTCCTCGGCGCCACGCAGTTTCTCGGTCTGCAATACGAAGGGATCCGCTTCGACGCGGGGAACAAGGCGGGGTTCCTGAAGGCAAACCTGTACCTCGGCCTGCGGCATCCGGAAATAAGGGAGGAACTCGGCGCCTTTATGAGAACGCTTGACCTGAGCGAATTTATGAAATAGGATATTGCTAGATAGTGGGGGTGTGGCTCAGTTGGGAGAGCGTCGCGTTCGCAACGCGAAGGTCGCGGGTTCGAATCCCGCCATCTCCACCATAATATCCTGAATATTAAAGGCTTTTCCCATCGCCTTTATCCCTTGGTGACAGTCTGGTGACAGTCTGCCCCTTCTTCAGTGACATCTTGGACACGTCCGCCCGGAGACTTTCAAGATCACGGCGAGTGTACTTCTCGGACATTTTCGTCGTGCTGTGACCCAGGAGCCAGCTTATCTTATGAGTCGGCACGTTCTGATTCGCAAGCTGCGAAGCGAAACTATGCCGGGACGCATCATACAAACGTAACCCCGTTACTTTCGCGGCCACCCTAACGTTATCCCACAGCCCTTGAATCGCCTGCATGCTGTAGAACGTGCCCGTCCTCGGATTCGCAAAAAGAAACGCTTCCGGGTGTGCTGTCTTCACCCTCTCCTCGATGAAGCCCCACATTTCCGGATGAATCGCTATGATGTACGGTTTTGACTTCCGTCCCTTCCGTCTCTCCCGGTAGATATTCTTTGAGAATGTCGCATGACAGCTTATCGACTGCGTATCAAGGCACACGTCTTTGCACCTGATTGCGCGGGCCTCACCAGGGCGGCACCCGTGCAGCATCAGAAATCCGATAATCGCCCTGTCGCCTTCCGGCACCGCTTCGTAAAGCTTTACCTGATCCTCTGACCGAATCCACGTGATGGACGGGATAGGGACATCTATCTCCGGGAATTTGGGCACCTTGACGATTATCTCCAGGTCATTCTTAAGCCTGCCCCCATTCGCCCTTATCGCTGATTTCCCCTGACTGTCATACTACAGGAAGGCTAAGCGTAGTCATCTGTTGCCGAACCCGAGTCACAAATACGGCTGGCGAAGGGACAAACCTGATGATGCATTTATTCCGTCCATCGTGCACGATCGCAAGCTTGCCAAAATCCAGCATTGCCCCCAGCGCGGGCTGAAAGAATTCGATGGTAACGATCTTATTCAGCGGGACATCGGAGAACTTCACCAGGGGAAATCCGGCATTGATCAAGACCCTCCTTTGGGTCAATCCAATTTCCGACCTGCGGAAACTGAGGTAAGAGAATATACCCCAAAGAAGGCCGAAAGCCATGAGCGCCATCGCGTGGGGCCCCTGAGACTTGAGCGCCAGCCCGCCCAAAAAAATGAGAAGCATCGGTCCGAAAAAAATTGCGTAATGACACTTCGTGCGATAGATGATCGTTTCGTCCTTTGTCAGCGTGTCATCGATCGAATTCATAGGTCCCTCAATTGTCGAGGCCCAGCGCCCCTTCTACGCGACTTCAACTGCGTGGGCACCCCGCGGCCGCCGAAAGACCAATCGTGACCCTGTGCAAAGCCCGCTCTTTACGCCGGTTATCCCTTGCCCATGAGTTGATTGGGCAGCCAGAGAGCAATCTGCGGAAAAAGAAAGAGAATCAGCAAGGCCACCACAAGAGCCGAAAGAAACGGGACAACTCCCTTGTAGATAGTTTTGAAAGGAATTCCTGTTATATTCCCCAGGATGAAAACATAGATTGCCACGGGCGGAATAATACCGCCGATCATCAGGGTAACGCAAATCAGGATGCCGAACCATATTGGATCATAACCGAGCGCGACGGCCGTCGGGAAAAAGATCGGTGTGGCAAGCACCATAAATGCCAGGTCGTCCATGATTGAGCCGCCCACAAGGTAAATGGCCACTATCAGGAGCATGATGCAAGAACTGGGGATAGCAAGCGAAGACGCCCATTTCGCCGCGATCATGGGGATTTCCGTTATTGCGAGGAAATGCCCGAAAATAGCAGACCCGGAAATAAGCATGAGAACCATGATGGAGGTTCTCAAGGCCCCCTTAAAAGATCCGATAAGCATGCGCCCATTCACTTCCCGCCGCACAAGGGCCAGAAGAAAAATTGCGACGGTCCCTATTGTGCCGGCCTCTGTGGGGCTGAAAAACCCGGTTATCATTCCCCCTATGACGATGCCGAAGACAGCAAAAACGACCAAGGCTTCCGGGATCACGGCGAACCTTTCTTTCCATGTCGACTTTGCCGCCCGGGGGGCAATTGCAGGCTGAATGCTTACCCATCCGGCTATAACCGCCATAAAAAGAAACGATATCATGAGTGCCGGTATGATCCCTGCGAGGAAAAGCCTGCCTATCGACTGCTCGACCTGGAGCCCATAGATAATGAGTACCGTGCTGGGAGGCAGGATCATGCCTATGGTGCTGACGGATGCGATGGTGCCGGCCGAAAGCTCTTTCTTATACCCGTACCGATCCATTTCAGGCAGCGCGAGGTTTGAAAAGGTCCCGACGGTAGCGAGCGTTGATCCGCACATGGCCTTGAACGCCGTGGCCCCCACGACCGTTGTCATGGCGAGACCGCCCGGAATATGGCCAAACCACCGGTGTGCGCCCAGATAGAGTCTCTTCGCGATATTTGAATTTGAGGCAAACTCGCCCATAATGATAAAGAGGGGAATTACCGTATAACTGTATGTGGTAAAGTTGTCGAAGAAATCTTTGACTACCACATTGGATGCCGCTTGAAACGTCATAAGAAAGATAAATCCGAAAAATCCGACCAGTATCATGCAATAGGCCATCTCAAGCCCGGAGAGAAATAGCGCCAGCAGCGCAATGATCCCGTATATTCCGACTGCGACATCACTCATCGTCTGCTCCTTTCACCGTTCTTATGAAATCGCAAAATACCGTGAAGCTCTGTAAGAGAAAACTGAGCGAAAGGGCATAAGCAAACGGATAATATGGTATCTTGAAGCTGGCCGTACGCTCACCCGTAAGCCTCACGGCCATCCCGTAAGTGAAGAAATTGTAAGCGATGAACAGGAACAGGAGCATGCCTACGCACCTCGTCACGATGCTCATGACACGTTTCTTGCCCGGACTCAGCTTCTCCGTCATGATGTCCACGATTACCTGCGCCCCGAGCACGGTGCCATAAGGAATAGAGAACCCGAAGACAAGAGCGCCCCCATATTGTATGAATTCCATAGACCCGGTGATAGGATAGCCAAAGTTCCTCAGGATCACATCACAGAAGGTCACTAGAATCATACACGCCAATATGCAGCCGGCAAGGGCGTACAACGCCTTGTCTACACCGACGATACCTGCCATAAAACGCTTCATCGCGTGCCTCCGAATTTAAGAACGAGCCGAAACCAAATTCTTTCCCGTATCATTGCCACCGGGCAATAAACGGGGGCTGCGCAAACAGCCCCCGCAGTGGACTATGATATTATTGGTTTTTCTTCAAGTAATCCTGGCAGAACTTCAATGCTTCATCGCCGGGAAGCCCCTTGGACTTCGTCACCTTGACGTAGTCATCCAGGATCGGCTTCATTTTTTGAGCCGTCGCCGCCTCATCTTCTTTCGAAACCTTGACGAAAGTCACGCCCTTCCCCTTGGCGAACTTCATGGCGTTGTCATCCAATTCGATCCACAGCTTGCCCATCTTTTCGATATACTCCTCATCGATCTTTTCTATCGCCTTTTGATCGGCGGGCGATATCGCATTCCATTTCGCTTTGTTCATAATGGTATACATGGATGTCATATACGACATGGGATAGTCTTCAAGCACGGTCTTGACGACCTCGCCGATCTTGAACCCCTGCAGCGCCTCTATCGGAAAAAGGCATCCGTCGACAACACCTCTCGAAAGGGCGTCGTACGTCTCGGTAACGGGCATGGTTACCGGAGAAGCGCCGAGGTTCTTCACTATGTCCGCGTTCTCCGCATTGGCCTTTATCCTAAGCCCTTTTATATCGGCAACCGATTTGACCGGCTTCTTGGTAAAAATGAGTCCCGGGGCCGCACCGTGAAGAAACAGGACCTGTACGTCATCGAATTCTTTCGGTTTGAATTTCCTGTAATATTCATTGGCCAGCTTGGTCGCCTGATAACCGTTCTTGTATCCCAAGGGCTGCTGCAAGACCTCCGAAAGCGGAAGTCTGCCGGGCGAATATGCCAGCAGGCTCGTGCCGATATCGACAACGCCCTTTGCCGTGTTGTCGTAAACCTGCATTGGAGGCGAAAGGATACTGCTCGAAAATACGGTTATCGTTATCCTTCCCGCAGTTGCCTTCTCGACATCCTTAGCCCATTGATCGTACAATTTCGTTATCGCGTGTTGCGTCGGCCACATGACCGAAAGCCTCAGTTTCATGGCCTTCTGCTGCGCCTGGGCGGATACGGGGATGAGAGAAAGGACAAAGAAGCCAAGTACCAGACAGACGAAAAACAACGTTCTCTTCATGGTTTACCTCCTCACGGTTTTAATGTAATAACTGTTTTCAATGTAGATGCGTTCCCCCCTTTTTTTGGTTTTCCTGGAATTACCGGAGACGTTTTCATTTTGTTCCCCCCTCAAGCGATTTTTCAACTCGCGTTTGAGGATCTTTCCCGCGGCGCTCTTGGGCATTTCCTCCGCGGCGATATTCTTCCGGCACCTTGAAAGGCGAAAGGCGAAAAAAGGTGTGATAGATGCATTGGTATAAACATTTAATTATGACATATTAGCAGATGTCAATAACTTTATCAGGCCACCCGTTTCTCGATTATGCGCAATCACTCTACAACAACGACCAGGGGAGGGAGAGAACTCCTCCTTATCCGGTCCAACGCCCTAAAGAAAGATTTTCTTCGGGAGAGTGTGCGAGGAGACGATATCTACCCCTGACGGGTGCCTTCAGCCGCTGCTGGTTATGCCGAGGGTATACCCGACCGAGCTGCGGGCTCGGCCGGAAGGCCCCTTATGGGGCGGTCAGCCGTCCAAACGACACAGGCCGCCGGGCCGCCGCTGCCTTGCTTCCTCGACGAAGTGTTTTAAGGAACTCATTGACAGCCAGTACCTTGCAACGTAAAATGTGTCGGCGTGGCCTGGCAATACTCCCTGAAAGCACAGGGATAATCTACCGGTTGAGGAGGATCGCATGAGAAGGGGCTGGATCGTAGTAGGGCTGGTCGTGGCAGCACTCACGCTGCCGGGGGTCAGTTTCAGTCAGCAGGCATCAAGCGGCGGTACGACGGTGGCGGACGCAAAGGGGTATCAGCCGCCGAAACCGGTGCTGGAGTATATGGCGCGTTTCTATGTCGATCTCGTCGCGCCCGTATGGGAGTTCGGCAAGACGAGCGACCTCGGCAACCGCCGCATCATCCCGATCACGGGCGGAAAGTTCGAGGGACCCATGATCAACGGGAAGATATTGAACAACGGGGCCGACTGGCAGGTGGTGACAAAGGACGGGCTGGCGATCATCGACACGCGGTACCTTCTTCAGGCGGATGACGGTTCGCTCATCTATCTCCAGACAAAAGGGTTTCGCTACGGTCCGCCCGAGGTGCTGGCTAAGGTGGGCAAGGGCGAGGCGGTCGATCCAAAACTCTACAGTTTCCGCATGACCATGAACTTCGAGACGGCCTCAAAGAAATACGAGTTCCTCAACCGCGCCATAGGCGTGGGCTATGCGATGCGGCTCGGCAACGCGGTCGTCTATGATGCCTACCTGCTGAAGTAGACTCGACCGCAATCAAAGTGCTTCGAAGGGGGGCGGACACGGGCGCCGCCCCCTGTGCCCTCTCCCCAAACCCGTACCCTCCGCCTTCCCCTAAAGACTATGGTCGTAGCCTCGATATTAAGGGATTGGAACGCGAAACTCCATCCGCCGCCTGAAGCCACCGTGTCCTCTCCTATGGGAGGAAGTCTCACTCCGAAAGTGGTACAATAAGCGGGGCCAGGCCGGAGTTTGACGGGATGGTGGCCGATGGGTCTCAAGCGACTGAAACAGACCGAAGGCATCGGCGCGCGTGCCCCGGCCGCGAAGAGCGGGAAATAGCGCGAAATAACAGGGAGGAGGAAGGACATGGCAAAAGGCAGGTTCGACAAGGTATTCTCACCTTTTCAGATCGGCAGGGTGAAGTTGAAGAACAGGTTTGTGAAGACGGCGGCCCAGAGCTATCTTTTCGAAGACGGAGAAATGCGGGCCGGTCAGCTCGCAAAGGCCTTCTACGGCGCCCTCGCGAAGGGGGGAGCGGGTTTGGTGATCGTCGAGACCCCGGCCATGGAATCACCCCTGTCCGCCACCGGCGACCGCCGGATGCGCGTTGACGACGACAAGTACATCCCCGAGATCAAGGAGCTTGTCGACGAGATCCACAAATACGACTGTCCCGCTTTCATCCAGTTCTATCACAGGGGTCCGTGGGGCGCCATTTACCGCACAATGGCCACCAGGGTCGCGGCCTCGGCCGTGACGTTCCGCTCCCAGTTCGACGTCCACGACGAGGAGCCTCCCCACGCACTGACCATCGACGAGCTCGACGAGCTCGTCGACAGGTATGGGAGCGCGGCCGAGCGAATCGCCAAAGCCGGCTTCGACGGCCTCGAGATCAACACCGGCGCCGACCACCTCTTCGCCACGTTCCTCTCGCCTTACTGGAACAGGCGCACCGATGAGTACGGCACCCAGACCATGGAGAACAGGACGCGCTTCATCGTCCGGGTCATCAAGGAAATCAAGGGGAGACTGGGGCCGGATTTCCCCGTGCAAATCCTCATGAACGGAGTCGAGGTGGGCGTGGGCGAGCTTGGCCTGACCGTCGGGGACGCCCAGGAAATAGCGAAAATCTACGAAAGCGTGGGTGTCGATTGCCTTCACGTGAGGTCTCACTGGGCGGGCATGCACTGGGGCTCCATAAACCCGGACGTGATTTTCTACCCGGAGCCCCACATTCCCCTGGACCAGTTCCCGAAGGAGATGTACTGGGGCCTGCGGGGGGCCCTCGCGAGCGTGCCCGTCACCGCGGACATCAGGAAAATAGTCTCCATACCGGTCATGACCGTCGGAGGCTTCGACGCGGAGACGGGTGAAAAGGTGCTGCGGGAAGGCAAGGCGGACCTCATCGGCATGACGAGGCGCCTTCTCGCCGATACCGCATACCCGAACAAGGTGAGGGAGGGGAGAATGGAGGACATCCAGCCGTGCACCAAGTGCGGCTGCTGCTACTCCACCTACAACACGCCCCGCCACTGCCGCATCAACCCCTCCTTTGGCCGGGAAAGCTACGAGCCTGCCCCTGCCGGCAGAAAGAAGAACGTGGTTGTCGTCGGCGGCGGCCCCGCCGGCATNNATCATCGAGTTTTTCAAGACCCAGGTGAAGAAGCTCGATGTCAAGGTGAAGCTCTCGTCCGAGTTCGCCCCCGCCGACGCGGCCAGGATCAAGCCCGACGCGGTGGTGCTCGCCGTCGGGGGCGAGCCCTCCTATCCCGACGTGCCCGGCTTCGACGACAGCGGCATAGTGACGAAGAGCAGCGACCTTTACGGCACGGTCAGATCGCTTTTGAAGACCTTCGGCCCCAGGAAGCTGCGAGCCCTTACGAAGATGTGGATGCCCGTCGGGAAGAAGGTCGTCATCATCGGTGGCGCCATCCAGGGGTGCCAGCTCGGCGAGTTTCTTACGAAGCTGGGCAGGAAAGTGACCATTGTCGACACCGCCCCGGAGATGGGCGCCGGGCTCTATCCGGAACGAAAAACCCGCCTCTTTGCCTGGTTCGCCCGGAAGGACGTCACGCTCCTGCCCGGGGTCCAGCTTGTGGAGATCACGAAGAAGGGCCTCACCGTCAGGACGAAGGAAGGCGAAGAGCGGTTCCTCGAGGCCCATAGCATCATTCCCGCCATGCCCTTCGTCCCGAACAGGAAGCTCTATGAGGAACTGAAAGACAAAGTCCCCGAAATCTATTCAGTAGGGGACGGCGAGAACCCGGGCCTCATCCCGGACAGCACCTTCACGGGATGGCACGCGGGCAACAGCATATAGGTCGCCGCGCCTCGCGGAAGAGGTAAGCAAAAACCCCTGGGCGAAGAGCCGGGGGTTTTTGCTTTTTGCCGGAGTCTGGACGGCCGCTCTTCGGCCGTTGCGGGTGTTTGCGGATACGTTTTTACCCGCGGCAACGTCAGAAACAGCGTGCCGCTTATGCGAAAGACTGTTGGAAACTTCGAAGGAGTTTCCGGATCAGGCAGGCTCCGCCGTTATGAAACTCATTCCACTGTGCAGCATCATTCCGATCACGCATCCTCTCCTATCTGACCGGCATTTGGTGACGTCTTCAGCATCGCTATGGCTGTATTCCGTGTTTCACCGGTTACGGGCCATGCAAGGAGTTGCGGGAACCTTTCGTGTAAGAGCCGTGACAGCTCGTCCTCCGAAAGCTGTTCATAGTGGTCGCATTCATAACTCATCGGTACGCTCCTTTGCGCTTCCCCGGAGCCACGGCAGGACATACACGCTGAAAGGACAGGCCAAACGTAGGATGGACGACCGGCCGTTCATTAAAAACCGGCGGTTGCCTCATGGTGTATTCCCGGATTGTGGATACACTATTTTACAATGTCCATTGTACCATTGTCAAGCAGAATTTCTACGACCGTACAAAGTTATTGACACATACCAATATTCTATAATTAACTGTTTATACCAATTGCATATAGCACACCTCTTTCTTAGGAGGGCTGCATGAACGTTGTCCGCAACATCGAGAAATCAGGCCCGCTTTTTTCCGACACCGCAACGTTCGTGCCCGACTATCTTATGGGGAAACCTTGAGATGAGGACCTGAGAAATGACAAACATCGGATGTCGTAAACATGGGAGATATTTACATGAACCTTGCTCGTAACCTGGAAAGGTCAGCCCTTTTTTTCCCCGACCGTCCAGCTATCAAGGAAGGTGAGATACCGATCACATATCAGGCGCTTAACACGCGGGCAAGCCGGGTCGCTGCGTCCCTAGTCAAAATGGGTGTGCGGCCGGGCGATCATATCGGCCTGTGCGCCCCTAATTCAGCAGACTGGATTGCCTTCTACTTCGGAGTGCTCAAGGCTGGCGCGGTGGCGGTCACCTTGTCCAGCGCACTCATGGGGGAGGAGCTGACAGCACTCGCGAGCCATGCGAAACTACGGCTCATTCTCAGCGTGGAAGCCAAACTCAAGGAGTTAGAGCAACTAAAAAGTGACAGCGTCCTCGAAAAGGTTATCTGCCCTGGCGGAGACATGGAGCTTAAGGCTCTCATGACAGGAGACGCGGGTCCATTTAGCGCGTTCGACCGCGACCGGGTCGACACTGCGGCAATCCTCTACACCGGGGGCACAACAGGTATTCCGAAAGGCGCTATGCTGACCCACGAGGGCATCAACTATTCAAGTTATAGCATCGCCTACTACGAGCGGTCGGTCGAAACCGACGTCGCCCTCTGCTTTCTCCCTTTCAACCATGTGTTCGGTCAGTTGCATATTATGAACTCGACCATCCTCACGGCCGGCTGTCTGGAACTGTTGCCGACTTTCGACCTGGATCGCGTGCTCGCGATGCTGCAGCAGGGCAGGATAACCAAGTTCTTCGCCGTACCTACTGTCTATGTCCGGCTGCTCGGCCTTGACGACCTGAAGAAGAAACTGGGGAATGTGCGTTATTCCTTCTCGGCGGGGGCAAGCATGCCCATGGAGATTGTCAAACAATGGAAGGAGCGTACCGGTCTCGATATATTCGAGTCATATGGCATGACCGAGGCGATGCCGGTCACCTTTAACCATTATTATCCCTCTAAACACGGGGTCGGGTCGGTGGGAGAACCTGTCCACGGGGTGGAAGTCCAGATCAGGGATACTTCGGGAGCAATAATGAAGCAGGGCCACGAGGGTGAGGTCTGTATCAGGGGCCGGAGCGTGATGACCGCTTACGTGCATAACCCGGAGGCAACCCGCGGGGCCTTCTGGGAAGGCGGTTGGTTTCGCTCGGGCGATGTAGGTGTATTCGATCAGGACGACTACCTCTCCATAGTCGATAGGATTAAGGACTTGATCATCACCGGGGGCGAAAACGTATACCCCCGGGAGGTAGAAGAGGCCCTGTACGCCGTACCCGAAGTCGAAGAGTGTGCGATCATTGGCCTTCCGGACAAAGAGTGGGGCGAGCGTGTAGTCGCTTTCGTCGTCCCGAAACAGGGAGCATCTGTCCAGCCCGACACGGTGAAGCGCTTCCTGAAGTCGCGCCTGTCCGCCTTCAAAGTACCCAAGGAGTATATTATAGTCAATGAATTGCCCAAGAGCGCTGCAGGCAAGATCCTGAAACGGGACTTAAGAAAACAGCACCTCCAGAAATAGAGCAAAGACGACCGTCCAAATGCATATTGTTATTTGATTAACGATAAAGGACGCGTTCAAACACCAACACCAGTGTGAATGGGCTTTTAGCTGCCGGTCCGCATCCGTCGAATAACTCATCCATCCCACACGAGTCTTGGCAACGGTTGCTTTCATTTGATCCCTGCAAGCCTTCCATGAAGCCCCGCCAAAATTCCCGATTCATGACATTTCCGTTACTACCAGTTTCTTACTAAACCGCCCTTTTACCCCGGTTGACCGCTCTCCGATCCGGGAGCAGTTGATAACTCATTATCACCATCATGCTCCGTCACCGCAGGCGAGCCGTCGCGCCCCCACGTACCAACCCGGACCCATGCCGAGCAGCCCGACCGTCCCGCTCATGACCTGACCGAAGGCCAGGGAAGGCCCAAGGATCAGCAGCACCAGGAGCACCGCACAAGCCTTTCTCATCGGATCACCCCCGCCCATATCGCTATATGCTTGATCGCGCCCACCAGGAACAACACGCCGAGCATCCCGAGGATAAGCGCCCATTTCCGAATCTTGCCGAAGTCCATAGTCACACCTTCTTGAATATCTTGGCGATGAGGAAGAACATACCGACCGCCGCTGCCAGGGGAACGAACAAGGCCCCGTAGGAGAGCAATTCACCGATAAGCGCGTTTCCGTCGATGCCTGGAGGAAGCCCGAGGAAGCTCATATGAACCGACCCCCGGCAGCTATGGAGAAAGCGACCATCGTCGCCACGCCCGCCAGAAAGGACAGGAGCCGACCGCCGTTCGATCCCTCTTGACACGTCATCGTCGCCCCGGTAAGAGCAGCGTCAGGAGCCAGGGCCACGGTCACCACGCCCGAAGCGTCAGCCTGAGCCTCTACTGGACCGAGGCAGAGCCGGGCGAGGCAGGGACCGCATACCCGACCGAGCCAGCACCGCCGAACACGGACCCAAGAGAATCACCCGACGCTGTCAGCTGGAGCGTGCACACGTACTGAGTACCGGCCACCAGGCCCGACGCCTGAACCGTGCTCAATGCTGCGTGCGAAGATCCTGATAGATCCACGAGAAGCAGCCCGAGCACGAACACGCCGAGCTTACCCATCCGCCCGAGCACCCCGAGGGCCACGCCGATAATCATCCCCGCAATCCACCCGCACATGACCAGGCCCGCGCCATAGCCGAACCACATCACATTGAAAGAGATCATGGCCTGTCACCACCCATGTCAACGTGCGTGCCTATGCCCCTTGTCTTATACGTCCGTTCATACAGCCCGGTCTTGTACCTCTTGACCGCGTATTCCTGGAACTCCGTTTCCGAGAAGACCCCGCCGTCAGCCTCCTTGCGGTGATCGCCCAGGAGAAGCGCCGAGACGACACCCACGCCCACCGCGATAAGCAGACACCCTAGCGCCGCGATAATGACCGTATACGCATCCGCGGTTATGCCCGTGATGCCCGACAGCACGGAGTTAAAGATTGTCGAGATGTCCATAAAGCCCCCCTATGATGAAGGAGGGGGAGCGTCCTAAAGGAAGGCGCACCCCCAGGGCAGAGATTAGGCCCTACCAAGGCAGCGCTTGAGCACCTTGAAGGCGAGGAAGGCGACCAGAATGGCGATCAGAGTCACGAGGAGAGCGGTTGCGTTCGTGCTCGCCGTGGTTGCCGCAGTGGTGGCAGAACTCCACACGTCCGTTCCATCCGCGAAGACGCGGCCACCCGCCGAAGAAGCTTCCGCGTCGATCCCCAAAAGCGGCCGACCTCTTTGTACTCGTCAGGCACCTTCTTTTGGTCCGCCTTTTTCAGATAGGAGAAGAGATAGCGAAGCAGCCTGTTCTTATCCCCCTCTATCCCCCTCTATCCCCTCGACCCTCGTACCCGCGCACAAGTGCTTTACATCCCCGGACCCCACGATATTGAACCAGTGTCTTGCAACCTCATCCTTGGGAACAAACCCCGAGACGAGAATATGAAAGTGAGGAGCACCCCTTTTCTGAAACTCAAGAACCCAGCAGTACGAGCAGTTAAGGCGTCTCAAGTACTGTAGGAAACTGTTCAGCTGCTTCTTGAGGACCATAACACCTCACCTGTTTTTTGCCACCCGGAAGGCCCGCCAAGACTCGCCGGGTGGCTTTCTTTCTTCCTACTTCACTTCACAAACGCAAAAAGACGCCTCCAGTCCGTAGACCTCGGGCGTCTTAATTTTCTCGTTTCTATTAGGTTTCTACAGGCAGATAAAGACGACCACCGGCCAGAACTTAGGCCGGTTCCATTCCTGCCAGGGCCACAAGCCAGTGACAGTCTGGTGACAGTTTTTAAGGGGTGTTTGTTACTGTAAATACCTGAAAATACAAGGCATGATGTGGTGCCGAAGGCGGGAATCGAACCCGCCTTCCACGGCACCATAAATCGTGTTATTTCAATATGTTATTATGCACGAGGGGTCGAAAAACGTTGCCCCAACGTTGCCCCAACACCGTCTTGTCACCCAATAATATTTGTACGTCCATATATACAGTAGAGTGGGGTCAACACGTTTTCGCGCCTATGCAACAATTTTCTCCATCTGCAGGTACGATACTTCTGAAATATTGGCTTTCTCCTTTGCGTGTTCGATAGTCATGCTGACGAGATTGCCATTGTCGTCCAGGTCAATATAGAGGTTTTCCGATATCTCTTTTGTCTCAAGAACAGATTCCGCTGAAAATTCAATCAGTGCCGTGTCGGTATCCGGAAAATAGCGAATTTTCATGATTGTTCCTCCTTGAAGCCCCTATTCCTTATTCGTCCGTCAGACTTGCTTTCTGTTTTAGCCGGGCGATCAATGGTTACGAGTATCCGCTCTTCCTTTATCGTCGCTCTGTCGGGGCGTTGCCTTTGCCGCACGAACCAGAAGTACTGGGCATATTTCGTTATCCAATCTTACCACGTTCGGCTTTCATTGTAACTTCGTATTCTCCGGAATTCTTCAGGAAAAGCAATCCGGCCCCGGGCATTTATGGGCCCGGCCCCCGGAACCGTGCGTACGGTCGCCGGCGTCGCATTGGTGCGTCTTGCGGCAAGAGCAAGTTGGTGTTAGTAGTATTTCCTATGCGCACAGCGCATGAAGAATGCGCCAACGAGGAGGTCTGTGATGAAATTTACACGCATCACGACAAATCCTGATCAGATGGGAGGCATGCCGTGCATCCGGGGTCTCCGCATTCCGGTAGCCACTGTTGTCGGCATGATGGCTGACGGAATGACTAGCGCAGAGATCCTCGAAGCCTATCCCGACCTCGAAAACGAGGATATAGCCGAGGCCTTGCGGTTTGCGGCGGAAGCCGTCTCCGAAAGGGAGATACCCCTGGTAATGGCGTCGTGAAGTTCCTTGTCGATAACGCCCTCTCGCCTCTCGTTGGTCGAGGGTTGCGGGAATCCGGTCACGATGCTGTGCATGTCAGGGAATACGGACTCCAGGATGCCGATGACCTGACAATTCTCGACCGGGCAGCGAAGGAAGACCGTATTCTGCTATCGGCAGACACGGACTTCGGCACTATCCTGACCGCCCGCGGCGACAGTAAACCTTCCGTTGTGCTCTTTCGGCGAAAATCAGGACGCCACCCCAACGTTCAAGTTTCTATCCTCGTTCAATTCCCTTCACGACTTGCTTGAACGCGGGAGCATCGTGGTTATCGAAGACAACCGAATCCGCATAAGGAGCCTGCCCATATCAGGATAGCGGCTGGCAGCCACCAGAATGCCCTCATGAATGGCCGCCCTCACCCTCGCATAGACGAGAGGGGATCTCTCTGCCCCGTAGCGGGCGTTTGTCCATCGTGGCTTGGCGGTGAAAGCATCACATAATTGTAATCATTGCTGATACACGCTTGCACCTACCCAATGCATGAGCTGAGATTCCGGGAAATGAGCATTACCCATTAAAAGCGAGAGAAGAAGAGAGGTGACGATGACTGCTCCATCGCATAAGATGGCGAACCCTGTTCCGCGCTATGCTTTCCGACACGAAACTTCAGGGGCTATCCCTGGGCTTTCGTATCCGCACCCGCCGTTAGGTCTCGGCTAATTCATTTCTTGAAAAAGGAGAAGGCGGCTGCATTAGGTGCAGAGAGTTCCATTTGGTATTCTCTGCTTTTTTGCCTCGCCAGGTTTGGCTGTGTACGTACGCGTCGATGCCCTCCTCCCCAGAGCGTAAAAAGTCTAGAAAACTGACCCCCTTAAACCTGCACGTTTCACACACGCTCAGAAGTACGAGGTAGTCGCCGATCGCTCTCTCTGTGGTCAGACCTCCCAGATTCCTGCGGAGTAGGGCCATCGCTTTGATCGCGTGCTCGGCGTTGTTGTTGTTCCAGGGAACCCCGTCATAGTCCAAAAAGGTGAAAAGCGTTGAGCGATTTTTTTCAAAACGAGCTTTGCACCTCACCGCAGTTTCTGTATGGTACGTTCGACGGGACAGGTTCTTGAAGAATCTCTCAACACACTTCTTGTGTTTCTTAAGAAAACGCGCTTTTAGTCCGAATCGGCTCACAGTTTGCACCATAGGCTTGAGTAAGTCGGCAAAATCGGCCACGAGTCCCTTCATCTCTTCGTTGAACGGTTCTTTCATTAACTCATCGTTCAGATCACGAATAAGGTGTAACAGACACTTTTGCTGAGGACAGGGGATAGATTCATATGCCGTGTAAAAGTCAGTGACCAGCACTCCCTTGAAATCCTTTAAGAGTTTCTGAGCCAGATCGCCTTCTCTCGAGGGCGCATATATGTAAACCACATCCTCGAGACTGGCGAAGACCCAGACATACCCGGTTTTGCCTTCCAAGTTCAGTGTCGTTTCGTCGGCGTGAATCAGCTTCCCGTTGGTCACTTTATCAAGAAGACGTTCATAGGTGGGCTTGTACAGTGCGGCGGTCTTTTCTATAGATCTGTTTGTGATGCTATTGGAGAAATCGAAGCCGAATATCTCCTTGAGTAAAACTGTAATTCTTTTCTGGGGTATTCTCAAATCTATGTTGAGATAGGCGCATAGGAGGAGTAGGTTTCGTCCATACTTCTCCCTCTCCCAAGGGCGGTCGCAGTTGGTAAACACTGCCCGGCACGCCGGGCATTGATACCGATAAGCAATATACGTTGTGATCCATCTTTTGATGCCCGATCGACCGAAGTTGATGTCTATTACCTCCTTGCTATACCTACAATGCTGGTATGGCTTCGGCCGCCCGCAGCGGATGCAGACATCGGGTCGCGACAGCTGGATCACCTTATTCACCCTATGTTTCGATCCAGAATGTCGAGCCGTGGCTCTTTTTACTTTCTTGAGGTGCTGGTTAAATCTGAGGATTATCTTCTCCTGCTGGTAGTCCCAGTATGCCGCTTTGCCGATTTCATCGAGCGCCGGCATAGCATACTGGGTCTTGCGCCACTTATGCCAGCTTCTACGGGGGAGGGTGTCTGCTTGCACAACGTGCTCCTGATTGCGTGTGGGTTTGTTACCCGGCGCCAAGATCGCCCTGACGAATTCCGTGGTACCTCGAAGTGCCTCACAATCCTCGGCGTTATAGGTGATCAATCTTTCTTTCAGTGACGGTTCCCGGGCCTTCTCCCACTCGCTCCGCCAAAGTATGGTCTTCAACCCGGAGGGATTTTCCTCTGACCACCCGAACCCCAGGTATCGGCCGATATCCTTCAGCCCATTTGAGTAGGTGGGAAAGTAAACCTTGGCAAAAATAAGGGAGAGAATATTGATCGCATTATCCATCGCCTTCCCGGCAGCAGACTCTTCATCGGGACCACCATAGCGATGACGCATGGTTTTCAGAAAATCGGTTTCGAAACTGCCATAGTGGATTATGACCGGGTCATGGAGCTTAGAGATAATGTTGATAAAATCACGCCAGATTCTTTCCTCGTCCCCCTGGGCGTCTGCCCACAAGCTATGTTGAACCAGCTCATGGTCGATCCTGATAAGAATACCGATCAGGTAGTAGAATCCCAGATCGGTATTTGCTTCTACGTCGACATAGACCGGCGTTCCTTCAATTCTCAGCTCGTCGCTGCCGACAACGTGAACCTTCTGCTCACGAATGGCAAGGGCTTTGAGGCTGTTGTGGTACTTCTCGCGTCTGTCCCGGTGTTGCTTCGATCTTCGCCTGGGTCTGAAGGCATAAGAAAGATGGGTGACGGTAAAGATGCCCCGGCTGTTAAGGGTCTTTCGCTCTTTTTCTGTCATACCGGCCAGGAGGCTTAGGTCGTCTTTCTCTACAGCCTCTTGATTGCAACGTGTTCGATACTCGCATTCGCCGCAATGACGGTTCAGGAAAAAGTCCGGACGCGTTCCGCTGGAGAGGAAACCATCCATCTTGCCGACCGTCCTGCGCACCTCTTTCATCAATTCTGTCGTCTTGACCCGAACCGGGGTATGGTGGTCTCCGTGGATGATCTCACCCTGAGCAATGGGAAAGCCCAGATGACCGGCTAAAAGAAGCGCATCAAACGCCAACAAGAGTTTGTCATTCCTGGTCAGCCTATTCGCGAAGAAGAATCGAAACGGGATGTAATGGGCCGAGGGGTTCTTTCCACCAGAGAGGGTTTTTTTCACAGCATGAATATCCGACTCCATGTTCTTTTGACGAAGCGTAACGTCCAGGGCAAGATGCCATTTTGCCGACCTCATGCTTTTGATCCCGCGCGGACGGATAAGGCATTCGCCGGTGTGCGCTTCGTCGACGAGGCGTTTTTCCTGCACGTGGCGATAAGCATCGTTCTCAGTCCTAACCCACCGGTCGTAGCTGCTCTCCGACCCCGTTTCACCGACTGACGACAGAAAGCATTTCATAGGACATTTGAGGTAAGCCTCAACAAGCGACGGCGTGATTCTCATACTCTAGATCCTCGGTTTTACGTATGCGAGGCTCCGTTCATTGCCGGTCTTATGGTATGTCGCGGGCTCCGCGACGATGTTTCAGAATGAATTTGGTTCTATGTATCGTAACGTAGTTCTCTTGCCGTGGCATTGTCACTGTTGTCTTGGCGCTACCCTCAAAAAGGGTGTCTTACGATCCAGATCACCATCTCTACATCTCTGCTGTTGCATAAGCTGGGATCAGGGACAATATGACTGTTTCGGGAAGTTCGCCTCTCTCCGCAACTTCCCACCAATCCTCCAGATTTCACTCCGGGGCCACGGAATCCCGGCATTCACCATTTGCCGTGGCAGCCTTGTGGGAAGCGTTCGTGCCACGACCGATGCCCCCACACCTGCGACACATTGCTGATGCTCCTATGCAAACCAGGCAATGAGTGGTATCTTATAGCATAGGCGCAGATTGAGGCGCCATCGGCGCAAGGCGAAAAGTTCCCTGAGACTGCCATGAAGGTGAGGGCTATGGAAATTTCAGACAGAATAACCATAAACGAGAAGGTGAGGTTTGGGAAGCCCGTCATCAAGGGTACCCGCGTTCCTGTCGATCTGATAATCGGCAAGCTTGCCGGGGGCATGACCTACGAAGAGGTGATGGCGGAGTATGACCTGAACCGACAGGACATTCTGGCCGCCCTGGACTACGCCGCCAAACATCTGTCCGGCGAGGAAATAAGGGCCGTGGGATGACGGAATGAAGTTCCTGATCGATGAGGATATGCCGAGATCCACGGCGGCGGTCCTTAGAGCCGCTGGTCATGAAGCCAGAGACGTTCGAGATTGTGGGCTGCGAGGCGCAAGCGACAAGGAAGTATTTGACTCGGCCCAGCAGTCTGGCGCTGTCGTGCTCACCGGCGATCTCGGTTTCGGCAACCTTCATAAATACCCACTAGGCACGCATAACGGGCTGTTCATAGCCCACTTCCCGAACGAGATCTCAACAGAGGAACTGAACAGGCACGTGGCCGAAGCGATCAA
This sequence comes from Syntrophaceae bacterium, assembly GCA_003165115.1. Taxonomy (GTDB): domain Bacteria; phylum Desulfobacterota; class Syntrophorhabdia; order Syntrophorhabdales; family WCHB1-27; genus BOG-1155. The sequence goes on from PLSJ01000197.1 coordinate 30,047, forward strand.
AGTGCTGACCGAGGCAGACTATGGAGGAAACCTCATAATTCTTGAACCTGGAAAAATCAGAATCAGGAGACATATAAGGACGAGGGAAACATAGTTGCCACAACTGCATAATTAGAGAGTTGCGGCAGCAAACGACTTTCCCCTCGCCGCTTTTCCGGACGCCTCGCGCATCCGCTCCTCAAGGATTGCCAATTCTAACACTATCTGTCGGCTCGGTCGAGCAAAATATAGGCTCACAGGAAGACACACAGCCGCCGGCATTGCACGGCCATTATGCGGATTACGACAAAAGGGTTCATACAGTGACAGACCGGCAAGGGAAGTCTGCCAATTGGCCGGATTCGGAGACGAGTTCGTGGACGCCCGATGAAGTTTACTGTAGGGCGCTGCCCGGGACGAAGGACTCAATATGAGATGCGGACCGCAACCACTCAAGCCCGGCCGAACACTGCCTGGGATGCCCATCCTTCAGTGACGTCAGTCTTGTTTTATCAGGTTCGATAGACCCCCCTCAAGACCGCCTGTCCAACTGGCGAGCGCTCATTCTTTGTTTCCTTTCTGTTTAT
>PLSJ01000129.1 GCA_003165115.1 Syntrophaceae bacterium
GGGATGGGCCTTTACCTGGTCCAGAAAACGGTGAAGCGCCACGGCGGCTTCATCGAGATGGAAAGCTCTCCCGAGACCGGGACTACCTTCACCCTCTATTTCCCCTTCGCGGAACAGGTCGGCGAGCGTCTAAAAGAGCCCGCCCCGGCCGTACCGGACGCGCGGCAAAAGACGATACTGGTGGTCGATGACGAGGAGGTAGTAAGGGACCTGCTCGCGGGGCTCCTTTCCCAGGAGGGCTTCAAGGTGCTGCGGGCGGAGGACGGGGCGGCGGCCGTCGCTCTCTTTGAAAAAAGGACGGCCTCGATAGACCTGGTGATCCTCGACATGATCATGCCCCGCATGAAGGGAGAAGAAGTGCTGGCCAGGCTGAGAGGCATGGAAGCTTCTCCGAAGGTCGTGATATCAAGCGGTTTTATGACCGAAGGACAGCGCGACAAGCTGAAGGAATACGGGGTCGACGGTTTCCTCGACAAGCCCTATGGCGAGGAGGAAGCCCTCAACATAGTAAGGTCGGTCCTGGCGAAGAGATAATCGCTGTTTTTTCTTGATTTGATGTGCGGCCTGGTAAATAATGAAGTGACCTCGTGCGGGTAAAGGAGGTTCTCATGAAGTACCAGGTCGGCAGGGTGGGCAGGTGCATAGTGGCGCGGTTCGACCACGGGGACGATATCCTCGGCGGGCTCTCCCGGATCGCGCGGGACGAGGACGTCAGGGCCGCCGTTTTCTATCTGGTGGGCGGCATGACGAACGCGCGGATAGTGGTCGGCCCCAGACAGGAGGAATTGCCCCCGGAGCCCGTCTGGCGCTCGCTCGACGAGAGTCATGAAACGGTTGGGATCGGAACGATCTTCTGGCAGGGGGACGTGCCGAAGATCCATTTCCACGGCGTCTACGGGAAACGGGACACGGTCAAGGCGGGGTGCCTGCGGGAGTATGCCGAGACCTTCATCATCTTAGAGGCGGTGATACTGGAGATAGAGGGCGTGGAGGCCACGCGCGGGACCGATCCTGCCTCGGGTATGGTGCTCCTCACGCTGTGACCGAAAACATCAGCAGCACTCCACGTCTGTCGGCCCGAAGGCGCGCTTCAGCCGCTCGATGACTTCGTAGACGAAAAATCCATCGAGCCATTCATCGAACACCTGCCTGTAGACCGCCTTTGTTTTCGAGGGATAGTTCATTTTGTCGATGAGCACCCTGTCTACGTGGGGTCGGAGCTTGCCCGCCAGGACCTCGGGGTCCATGGGGAGCACGGGGCCGATGAAGGCGTAGGTGGATATGCCGTTCTCATGGAGCCTCTTCAGCGCCTCGATCCTCGCCTTTACAGGCGGCGCGCAGGGCTCGAATATCTTCCTCACCGCGTCGTTGTCCGTGGTGATCGTGATCCCCACCGAGAGGTTGTCGAAGGTTTTGAACAGATCGAGGTCCCTCAGCACGAGGGGAGACTTCGTCAGGATTCGGACGGGGAAAGGCCTGCCCGCCAGCACCTCCAGGCACCCTCTCGTCACGCGATACCTGGCCTCGGCAGGCTGGTAAGGGTCTGTCACCGAGCTGAGGAGAATGGTGCCGGCGCCGGCCATCCTCGTCTGTTTTTCGAGGAGCGGGGAAGCGTTGACCTTCACGTCGACAAACGAGCCCCACGGCTCGCGATGTCCGGTGAACCTCTTCATGAACGTGGCATAGCAGTAGGCGCATGCGTGCGAACAGCCGACGTAGGGGTTGACGCAGTAGGTGATGCCGTCGATGCCCGACCGCGAAAGGATCGATTTTGCCGTTATCTCTCTGGTTTGCATGGACTATTATACCATGACCGGTCTTCATGACGGCCCCTGTAAGGTGCCCCCGCGCGGCGGACTCTCTCTTTGCGTTCCTGTTGACTTCGTTTTCCCCCTTGTATGATAATAGGTGATGCAGCGAAGGTCGATTCCGGCGATCCTGGAGGAGATCGGGGCCCTGCTGGAGATCGAGGGAGATAACCCCTTCAGAGCAAAGGCGTATTTGAACGCCGCGAAGGTGCTGGCGGGCCTCGACGACCTGGATTCACTTATTGCGCAGGGGCGCATCAGGGAGATCAAGGGCATCGGGGAGAAGCTCTCCGCCCAGATCGTCGAGTATTACGAAACAGGAAAGATGGCCTACCACGAGGAGCTGAAAGGAAGGCTCCCCGTCACGCTCATTGAGCTCCTGCAGGTGCCGAAACTGGGAGCACGCAAGATCAGGGCGCTCCATGAGGAGCTGGGCATCACGAGCATGAGCGAGCTCGAGTGCGCGTGCAAGGAAAACCGGCTCGTCCACCTCCTGCATTTCGGTGAAAAGACGCAAGGCAGGATCTTGCGTGGCATCGAGTTCCTGAGTCGTCACAAGGGCGAGTTCCTCTTCGGGGAGGCCTATCCCCTTGCAATCGATCTTACGGAAAAGCTCCGGCGGGCGCACCCCGATGCGGTCGTCGAGTTGTGCGGGAGCATAAGGCGGAAGGGAGAGGTCGTCCGGAACATCGATATCCTGGTCGCCGGGGCGGACCGCGCCGCCGTATCGCGATATTTCACCTCCCTGCCGTGGATGGAGGAGGTGCTCCTTGAAAATGGGGCGGAGACGACGTGCCGGACGTACGCGGGGATTACCGCCACCTTGAGGGTGGTGGACAAAAGGTCGTTTCCCTGCGCCTTTCTCTGTTTTACCGGAAGCGGGGAGCATTATGCGAGGCTCCTGGCCCTGGCGCAGGCAAGGGGTCTTATCCTTAACGAGCGCGGTCTTTTTGAAGCGGAGCGGCCCCTGGAGCCGCAGAGCGAGGCCGAGGTCTACGCCCGGCTGGGTCTGGGCTACGTGCCCCCTGAGCTGCGGGAGGACAGGGGCGAAATAGAGGCGGCCGAAGCAGGCAGGCTCCCCCGGCTCGTCGAGCTGGACGACATCGCGGGGGCCCTCCATGTCCATACCGACATGAGCGACGGCACGGCCGGACTTCCGGCCATCGCGGATGCGGCCCGGTCGATGGGCCTGTCGTACGTGGGCGTTTGCGACCACAGCAAGAGCGCCTACTACGCGGGGGGTCTGAAGGCGGACGACGTGCGGAGGCAGTGGGCGGCCATAGACGCCTTCAACGGGGAGCATCCTGATTTTCACTTCTTCAAGGGCATCGAGAGCGATATCCTCGGCGATGGGAGCCTCGATTATGACGACGAGCTGCTTGCGGGCTTCGATTTCGTGGTCGCGTCCATCCATTCAGGCTTCACCATGAGCCAGGCGGATATGGAGGCGCGGATCATCAGGGCGATGGAGAACCCTTACACCACCATACTGGGCCATCCGACGGGCAGGCTGCTGCTGGCGAGAGACGGCTACAAGGTGGACATGGGACGCATCATCGAGGCGGCGGCGGCCCGGCGCGTCATGATCGAACTGAACGCGAGCCCCTACCGTCTCGATATCGACTGGCGGCACCTGTTGGAAGCAAAGGCGAGGGGCGTGCTGATCGCCATCGACCCGGACGCCCATTCCGCGGGTGGTCTCGGTGAGCTTTTCTATGGCGTCGGCATTGCGAGGAAAGGTTGGCTGGAGGCATCCGACGTCGTCAATACGCGCAGTGTCGCGGAAATCACGGACCTCTTATCGGAGGTGAGACGTGCCAAAGAACATTGAGGCCCTTATCGGGAAACTGAAAGAGATGCACGGGGCGCCCAGGGTGGAGCTCACCTATCACGACCCGCTGGAGCTGACCGTCGCCGTCGTGCTTTCCGCCCAGTGCACGGACGAGCGGGTAAACCGCGTGACGGACGCCCTTTTCAAGAAGTACAGGACGGTGGAGGACTACCTCGGGGCACCCGCGGACGTGCTCGAAGAGGATATCAAGCCCACGGGTTTTTACCGGAACAAGGCACGGAGCCTGAAGACCATAGCCCGCGAGTTAAAGGAAAGGTTCGGGGGCCGTGTCCCGGATGACATCGATACCCTGGCGACGGTCAAGGGCATAGGGCGGAAATCGGCGAACATGATCGTGGGGCTCGCCTACGGGAAACCGGCCATGGTCGTCGATACGCATATGATAAGGGTGAGCGGCCGCGTCGGCCTCACCACACAGAAGGACCCGGGGAAGATCGAAAAGGACCTCAGGGTCCTGGTTCCGAAGGACGCCTGGACGCCCTTTTCGCTCCTTATGATACTGCACGGACGGTACCTGTGCATGGCGAGGAAGCCCGAGTGCCCCCGGTGCCTCTTGAAGGAAGACTGCGATTACTGGCTGGCCGGTAAGTATGTGGGGCCGTAGATGACCTATAACGAAATAATGAGAAGAGAAAGCGAGGGAAGAACCTATGTCGTTTGAGAATGAGAGCCTGACGGACGACGAGATTGCCCGTCTCACAGAACTGGCCCGGCATGCCCGGGGCGATATCGTCAGCATGAC
>PLSJ01000278.1 GCA_003165115.1 Syntrophaceae bacterium
TGTGGGCCAGCGCGGTGGTCGTGCAGGAAGCGGCCGACATGAGACAATGCTTCTTCACGTCAAAGGCGGGATGGTTTATGCCGTAGATCGCGATCACCGAGTCATCGGGCAAGGAGAGTGCCTTGTTCTTTATCTTGAAAGCGGAGGAATTGACCACTACCTTCGCGCCTCCCGCGAGGTGACCCCTTATGGAGCCCTTCGCGTCATCGGCGGGGACCGTGGGGTCTCCGAACTTCCCCGTGCACTCCGCAACGATGTCGACGCCAAAATCTCGCCACGCGATGGCGTTGGGGTTCCTCGCTTCCCGCAGCACGGTCACCGGTATCCCGTCGATCAAAAGCTTGCCCTTCTTGTCATCGACCACCTGTATGAGCCGCTCCGCCTTCACCCCGTACAGGAACCGATGAAGGAGGCCGTAGGTCGCATCCCTTTCGATCAGCTGGGCTATGGCCTGGAGGCTCGTCCCTACCTCGCGCCCCTGGTTGACGACGATCTCTTTGAAATATTTGCGCCCGATGTGGTGCCATAACGTAAGCTTGCCTATTCTGCCGAGTCCGTTGATCCCGAGCACTGGAGGCCGATTCTCGAAAACCTCTATCTTAGCCATGGTGCACCCCCTCCCGATTGATGAAATATCTACTCTAGATGTATACACAATAGGAAGGTCGAAGTCAACCTGATTCCACTGTTTTCGCCACATTCTTCCAGCCAATGCGGACATTTCCCGCGCCCGGTCTCCGCGAGATAATTTCCCCGTTTCACTCTATTCGAAGGCGTCGTACGCCCGGGCACAAACCTCCCGAAACACGGCATATTGCGACTGAGACGGTAATGGTATAGAATAGTACATCCAACCGGGCAGGGGAAAATGGAGATCATAGAAGAAGTCCTTCTCAGTGCGACAATGGTGCGCGTCATACGCGGAGACCTCACAGAGGCCCCGGTGGACGCCATCGTCAACGCGGCAAACTCCCATCTGCAGCACGGCGGCGGCGTCGCAGGCGCCATCGTGCGGAGAGGCGGAGGCATCATCCAGGAGGAGAGCGACCGGATAGGCTTCGTGCCGGTCGGAGAGGCAGCGGTCACCACGGCCGGCAGGCTTCCGGCTAAACATGTGATACATACGGTAGGGCCCCGCTGGGGAGAAGGCGACGAAGAGACGAAGCTCCGGTCCGCCGTGAGGAACACCCTGGAACTGGCCGAGAAGCGAGGGTTTGCAACGATCGCGATGCCCGCTATAAGCGCCGGCATCTTCGGCTTTCCGAAAGCGCGCTGCGCACATATCATCCTGCATGAGATCGCCGCCTTCGCTCGCGAGGCCGGGACGGTCAAAGAGATCGATATTTATCTTCTGGATCCCGAAATAATCGGTTTATTCGCGGAAGAACTATCGCGGATAAGAGAGGTCTGAAACAGACATGTGTGGTATATTCGGCATATTTGACCACCGTGAGGCTTCCAATCTCGTGTACCTGGGGCTTCATGCCCTGCAGCACAGGGGACAGGAAAGCGCGGGCATAGTGAGCACCGACGGCTCCACCATGTACATGCGCAGGGAGATGGGTCTCGTCTCCGATATATTCGACGAGGAAGCACTCCAGGAAGTCAAGGGGCATGCGGCCATAGGGCATGTGCGGTATTCGACAGCGGGATCGAGCTCCCTCAAGAACGCCCAGCCCTTTGTCGTGGAGTATTCGAAGGGCTTCCTTGCCATAGCCCACAACGGGAACCTTACCAACGCAAAGATCATCCGGGACGAGCTGCAGAATTACGGGTCCATCTTCCAGTCGACCATGGACACGGAGGTGATCGTTCACCTCATCGCCCTCTCCCACGAAAACCTGACCCTCGACAGGCTTATCGCTGCCCTGCGGAGGGTCGAAGGCTCCTATTCATTGCTGCTCCTGACGGACAAGGAGATGATCGCCGTCCGTGATCCCTATGGCTTCAGGCCCCTGGTCCTCGCAAAACTGAAGGACTCCTATGTGGTTTCGAGTGAGACGTGCGCTTTCGACCTGATAGAGGCGGACTACCTGCGGGAGGTCGAGCCGGGAGAGGTGATTCACATCTCGAAAGACGGCATCCGTTCATACTTCCCGTTCAAGAAGGTGGAGCCCCGCCGCTGCATCTTTGAATATATCTACTTCGCCAGGCCGGACAGCCAGGTATACGGCCGGACCGTGTATGGCGTGAGGAAGGCGTTCGGGAGAGAGCTCGCCAGGGAGAGGAGCGTCGAAGCGGACATCGTGATCCCCATACCCGACTCGGGCATAAGCGCCGCCATCGGTTATTCCCAGGAGTCAGGCATCCCTTTTGAGATGGGTCTCATAAGGAACCATTACGTAGGGAGGACGTTTATCGAGCCGAAGGAATCGATCCGCCATTTCGGCGTAAAGCTGAAGCTGAATGCCGACCACGAGACGGTGAAGGGGAAAAGGATCGTCGTGATCGATGACTCGATAGTGAGGGCGACCACGGGCAGGAAGATAATCACCATGCTCCGCCAGCAGGGCGCGAAGGAGATACACTTCAGGGTCACCTCCCCTCCCACCCGCTTTCCCTGCTTTTACGGCATCGACACGCCGTCCAGGTCGGAGTTGATCGCCTCCTCCCACAAGGTGGAGGAGATAAACAGGTACATGACGTCGGATACCCTCGAATACCTGACCATAGACGGCATGAAGAGGGCTATCGGCAACGGGTCCGGCTCGTTTCACTATTCCTTCTGTGATGCGTGCTTCTCGGGTGACTATCCCCTGCGGTTCCCATGGGGCATGGAGCTGGAGCAGATGGAGCTCTTTGTGAAAAGATAGGAGGGTGCATGGAAGAGGACAGACGACTGCTCAGGATACTGAAGGACATCTCTTATGAAGAGGGAGATTTCCTTCTCGCAAGCGGAAAGAGAAGCACTTTTTTCATAGACTGCAAAGAGACCACCCTTAACCCCGAAGGTATGTACCTTGTGGGCCACCTCATGTATCAGCGCGTCCTCCGGGTACCGGGAATCGAAGCGGTCGGCGGCGTGAGTATCGGCGGCGACCCCCTGGTGTGCTCCACCGTCATCGCCTCTTATGCTTTACGAGCGCCTATCCCGGGATTCTTCATACGGAAGGAGCCCAAGGGCCACGGCACGAACGTCTGGATCGAGGGCACGAAGAACCTCAGGAAAGGCATGAATGCGCTCATCCTCGAAGACGTCGTCACAACGGGCGGCTCCTCCCTGAAAGCGATAGAGCTGACGGAGCGGGAAGGCCTGAACGTCAAGGGCGTCATTGCGCTGCTCGACAGGCTGGAAGGCGGCAAAGAGGCAATCGAAGGAAAGGGTTATCTGTTCAGCTCTCTGTTCACTATCGATAATTTAAGGCAACTTGCGTAGATAACCGGGGATGCCGGGACGAAAAGCGCGGAAGCGCGCCCTGTCGCTTTCAATTGGGACGGTGGACCGGTTCGTCGGGCATGCGTACCGCGGAGGGCGCGAAAGACTCCTGATCGCAGAACTGAAAGGAAGAAACCAGCTGCGTCGTCGAATAGGCGAGGGCGTGACTGATCTCCAGTTTGTTTTTCTGATCGCCCGTGGACGTCCGTCTCTGGAAAATCCGACGCGAGAGTGCCCGCCATGCCCCATTACTATTTTCGCTCGACACGGCAATCTCCTCGCGACGTTGCCGGGCGGCCCCGTCCGCGTGCGCGGCCACGCTCACCCGGTGTCTCAGCGGCTGGAAAAGCTCACCTACTGGGCCATGATGAGGTCCACGCTAAACTGCGGGCAACTCTCGAATTCAACGAGAGACGCCCTTCCCTCCAGGGGACA
>PLSJ01000055.1:0-1300 GCA_003165115.1 Syntrophaceae bacterium
GCTCGTAGGTTTCGACGAAGAGGTTCCACGTCCGGTCCGTCAGGTCGACTATCTGGGCAAGCCTGTCCCAGTCCATCTTCGTGCCCGTTACTTTTTCGCAGAAGCGGACGCAGGCGCGAAGCTGCTCGGTATTGTACTTGACGTAGAACGCTTCCTGTTCCTTGTGGTCTATGGTGGGGTCCCAGGGCGGATAGTACGCGCCCCCGACAAAGACGGGCACGTCACGCAGGTAATGCTGCGTCGCCTGGGGCCACTTGAACCTCGGGTCGCAGAGCTGTTGGGCGCTGCCTATGATCATGTCCGGTCTTCCGATCCCGCCCCAGGGGGAATTCGGCGGCAGTTCCCCGCCCAGCTCCTCGCGCCACATGTCGAAGCCCAGGCTGCAGGTGGCGTAGGTGCACAGCGACCGGGAGAAGTTTTCCGCCTCCGCTTTCTGCAGGAACCTTTCGGCGTCGCGCTTTGCCGAGCATATGCCGGCGAAGCTCTCACCCCAGCCCGGCACGATATCCATGGCCCTCATGATATCGTCCACAGCGCAGACGATAAAGGAATAGGCTACTTTTTTTCCTTCTTCCCTGGCCTTCATCGTGGCGACCAGGTTGGCCCTCGCCATCCTTGGTATTTTGGCCGCCGCCTTCGTCGCGAGCGCCCTTGGTGCTGCTTTCTCGNNATGAGCAAGCTCACAGAGCCTCCCCCTCATTTAAAGGGAGAGGCAGCTTTACGCGATCATTTCGAGGAACGCCTCCACTCTTGTCTTGACCCGGCCGACGGTCGAGGTAGAGTATTCGTCTTCCAGGTAGAGCACGGGCGTGCCTGCGGATTCGATGAAACCCTTTATCGAGGGGACTTCAAAGCCGTAGGGGTCGCAATACTTGTAGACGAAGAGGATGACCGCGTTTACGTTGAACTCTTTTATATAGCGTTTCATATGACCGAACCGGGCCTCTAAGTTCTCTTCATAGCTGTTGCCCTCGGCGACGAAGGTCGTCGGCAATTTCACCTTGCGCAGGTAACGCTCGGCAATGCCTGTGAGAGGGTCGGGCGTGGCATCGACGTCCGTCCAGTATACCTTGCTGCCGATGGACAAATCGTCCATCACGAGCCGCGCGCCCGCTCCCTCGATGAGCTGGGGGATGGCGACATCGTCGATCTGGTCGCCGATGAGCATGAGCCGGCTGCCCGGACGGCCCGCCTGTGGCGCCGGCCTCTGTGTGGCCTCTTTTGTGACGCTCCTGATAAGCGCGGTCGATTCCTCGACGGGGAGGCTCATCGCGGCCACCAGGACTTTCATCATCTCGCT
>PLSJ01000055.1:1326-2640 GCA_003165115.1 Syntrophaceae bacterium
AAAGACGCCGAGCACCGATTTGAAGAAGTCCACGGAGGAGTCGTCCGTCAGGTGGGGGACGTTCAGGAAATGCCAGTAGGGCAAATTCAGGTTGTACCTCCACTCGTTGTTTGTCTTGTCGGTGCTGTCACACTGGTGGGGCATTACCATGCCGTCGAGATAGTCGAATTTTCCCTTCAGGGTCGAATCGAAGACGTTGCGGATAAAAGGACAGACGATCGTCTCCATGTAGGCGTCGGCCTTCGTGATCGGCTCGGAGACGCTGCCTTTCAGCCGAAGAGGCACGACGCCCGCGGCCGTCAGGATTTCGACGGGTCCCAAGGCGGTCAGGTAGCCGATGACCTTCCTGCCCGCAGCCGCGAGTTCCCTTGCCCTCGACCCATACTCCGTATAATATTTTTCCGCCAATGCCAATCCGTCCGTACGCTGTTGTTCCATAGTCGTTCCTCTCATCCGCCCCGCGCTCACTCACGTCTTTCCGCCGGGACTTGGTAGTATCGCGCAGGCGCCCCTGTCACGATGATCTATATGGCCAATAACTGTATACATGAATCGTATACAGTTTACAAGCTTTTCTATACGTGGTCTTTCCACATGCCGAACCTTTCCCTCAGCAGCCTGTGCAGGATCTTGCCCGCACCGGAGCGCGGCATCTCCTCGTCCTTGATGAAGNNCCTCGTGGAGCACGACGACCGCCATTACCTGTTCCCCCCATTTCTCGTGCGGTACGCCGATGACCGCGACATCCTTGACCTTGGGATGTCCGCCCACACAGTTCTCCACTTCCGTGGGGAAGATATTTTCCCCGCCGGAGATGATCATGTTGGCCTTTCTGTCGACCAGGTAGATGTAGCCGTCTTCGTCCCTCATCCCCATGTCGCCCGCGCTGAAGTATTCGCCCTTGAGGGCGGCCGCGGTCTTTTCCGGCTCCTTCCAGTAGCCTTCCAGGAGCATGGGGCTTCGGGAATAGAGCTCACCGACCTTGTTCGGCCCGGTGATGAGCTTGTCTTCGTCGTCATAGAAGCGTATCACGTCCGAGCCGATGACCTCACGGCCGCAGGAGCCGAGCTTCGTGAGCTGCTCGTTGGGTTTCAGTATGGTGACGATGCCGGCCTCCGTCGAGCCGTAGGCCTCGTACAGCGATGAGTTCTTGAACATTTCGAGGATGCCGAGCTTCGTATCTTTCCTCGCGGGCGCCGACGAGATGAGGAGCTTCTTGACGGAGGTAAGGTCGTACTTCTTCTTCACCTCATCGGGCAGGGCGAGCATCATGATATAGTGCGTCGGCACCAGGGAGGTGAAGGTGACCCTGTG
>PLSJ01000465.1 GCA_003165115.1 Syntrophaceae bacterium
CCCCCCCCCCCCCCCCCCCCGAAACCGTGCACTTTCGTGCACTTTCGTAAACCCCCCATCGATGAGGCTTGCAAGAGTAGGGACTCCTGAAGACGGCTTCCCGAGAGGGTGAGTGAAAGTGGACGCTCAAAAGAGGGTAAAGGCGGCAAAAAGACCCGTTTCGCGGCGAGTTCGTGCACTAAAGCCCTCGCCTTGGGCGGAAGGGGGATGAAGGCCCGCAGAAACAGCGGGTGCACGAAGAAGGCCCCGGGCTTATTTCAGGGCTTCTCGACGGCCTTCTTTGGCCGGATGGTAAGCACGGGACACGGCGCCCTGCGGATCACCCTTCCTGCGACGCTGCCCAAAAGGAGGTGCTCGATACCTCCCCTCCCGTGGGTCCCCATGACAATGAGGTCTATGCCTTCCGATCCGGCGTATTCCGTGATCTCGATGAATGCCGCCCCTGTCCGCACCGCCTGAGTCACGGCGATCCCCTGAAGGCGTCCGGCCGTCTCTTCCAGTTGCTTCCTGACCTCGGCCTCGATGGCTTTTTGGGCAGCCTCGACGTTTTCGACCGCTATGAAGGATTCGTAAGGCGTGAAATAATCCATCGTGGGTATGACGTGGATCAGGTGCAGGGATGAGCCGAATCTCTTGGCGATTTCCACCGCGTACTCGAGGATCTCCTCCGTGTATTCCGAAAAGTCGACAGGAACCAATATCTTGTTGAACATGGTCGCCTCCCCCTGCTTTTATTCCTACTTATATACCGCTAAAGCCTTTCAGTCAATCGTTTCCTGAGGTCCCGAATTTCCCCTCCCGCTTTTTGTCTTGCCTATCCACCCACGGATGGGTTAGAAAAGTGCATGCGCAGCCGGTGAGAAGGGACTTTCGGGCAAAGCATGGAGAGACCGATCACACACATCGCGATAATCGGGGCCGGGGCCGTAGGCGGGGCCTATGGGGCCATGCTCCATGACGCCGACCCCGCATCGGTCTCCTTCGTGGCGACGGGCGAGCATCTCTGCCGTCTCAGGGACCGGGGCCTCGTGGTCAACGGAAAGCCCTATACGATCCCCGTGAGAGACGCGGATGACACCTCTGCGCCCGCCGACCTCGTCATCGTCGCCGTAAAGCACCACCAGTTGGATGAAGCCCTGGACGAGATGCGCCGGAGCGTCGGTGAGGAGACGATCATCCTCTCCCTCATGAACGGCGTGGAAAGCGAGGAGCGGATCGGCAGGGTCTACGGCGATAACCATATCCTTCCGGCCATCGTCCTCGGCATCGACGCCGTGAGGGACGGAAACCGCATCACCTACACCCGCAAGGGAAAGATATGCTTCGGCGAGGCAGGGACACGACCGCCGGGGCCAAGGGTCCGGCGTGTCCGGGCGCTTTTCGCGCGCGCCGCCATCCCCTGCGAGACGCCGCCGGACATGACCCGCATCCTCTGGTGGAAATTCATGATCAACGTGGGTGTGAACCAGGTGTCGGCCGCCCTCCACGCACGCTACGGCGCTTTTCAGGCGCCTGGAGAGGCAAGGGAACTTATGGAGTCGGCCATGCGGGAAGTGGTGCTCCTCGCGTCACACCTGCATATTTCCTTGACGGAAGCCGATATCACCGGGTGGTACGCGGTCCTTGGCGGCCTCAGCCCGGACGCGTCGACGTCCATGCTCCAGGACGTGGACGCGCGACGGAAAACCGAGGTGGAGATGTTCGCGGGCAAGGTGATCGAGCTGGGCAGGCGCCTCGGTGTCGCAACCCCGGTGAACGAAAGGCTCTTCGCTATGATCCGGAGAATAGAGGACTCTTACCTCTGAGTGAGGGAACGCGGGCGCCCGGGAGCGTCACTTTGACCGCGCCTTTTCGACCACGCAGTCGAGGCCCCCATGATGCAGCCTCACCGACACCCGATCTCCCTCCTCCACCCCGGCCGCGTCTCTTATCACCGCGTTCGTGTCGCGCCTCACGGTGATGCTGTATCCCCTCTTCATTATGTTGTCGGGATTGAGGTCGTTGAGCCTCTGGCTGCACTCGTGCAGCGCCGCCTTCTTTTCGGCGAGGAGGCGCAAGAACGCGGTGGAGAGCGTGTGCGAAAGCTCGTCGAGGTACATCTCGTATCTCATGAGAAACGTCCTCTTCTCCTTCAGTGCGGCCGTTTCTTTGGCAAGGAGCAGCCGCGAGCCCTCGACCAGTTTTTTCATGAGGCCCACGAGCCGCTGTCGCTCGCCGGCCAGCATCTCCATCAACTCCCGTTTGTCCTTAACGACCATGTCGGCGGCGGCGGTCGGCGTCGGTGCCCTCACGTCGGCGACGAAATCGGCGATGGTAAAATCGACTTCATGGCCGACGCCCGACACTATGGGTATCACGGACGCGCACATCGCCCTGGCCACGGCCTCTTCATTGAAACAGGCGAGGTCCTCATACGACCCCCCTCCCCGCCCCACGATGATCACGTCCACGTCCTTTTCCCTGTTGAAATACTCGATGCCCGCCATGACCTCCGCGCATGCCTGGTCTCCCTGCACCCTGACAGGGTATATACGCACGTGCATGTTCTCGAATTTACTGCCTATGATCTTCAGCATGTCCCGAACCGCGGCCCCCACGGGCGACGTGATGATCCCGATCCTCCGGGCGAGAAAGGGCAGCGGACGCTTGCGGGCGGCATCGAAGAGGC
>PLSJ01000010.1 GCA_003165115.1 Syntrophaceae bacterium
TTTCGAGCCGGAAATCACCGCCAAATTGTTAAAACGGGGTACGGATATTCGTGAGGTGCCTATCTCGTATGCAGGCCGTAGCTTTGAGCAAGGAAAGAAGATCAACTGGCAGGACGGCTTATCTGCGGTTTGGACATTAATCAAGTATCGATTCAAGAAATAGGGCCGACCCTTTCTATCGATTATGTTTTCGTGACTCCTCGAGGTTCTGAAACGTGAAGCCCTTGCCGAATAGTGCCCGAATCATCCGCTTCATCGAATCGCACTTTCTCCGCCGACCTTCGACCCTCCATTCAAACGAGCCTCCCCGCCTGAAATGACATCCCAATTCTTCAAAGATATGCTCGCTGTCTTGGTCCTCTACCAGAAGCAAGTGGAGGAATCGGATACCTTCATCTCCCTCGCGAAACGCGTGAGAGGAAGTTCTCAAAAGATCGACATGGTAATTTACGACAATGGCACCGCTCCCCTGTGGCACGGCAATATTGACTTTCACAGCAGCTTCCGCATTCGTTACGTAAGCGACACGTCGAACCCGGGAGTAAGCAAGGCCTACAACACAGGGTTCGAGATCGCGCGGCAACTGCGCAAAAAGTGGCTCCTCCTGTTGGATCAGGACACGGTATTCCCGGAAGATACCTTCACAAACTATATAGCAGCCATGGAGGCTAATGCCGACCCCCCCNNCGAGATCGGGTTGCAATTGCATAAGAAGTGGCTCCTCCTACTGGATCAGGATACGCTATTCCCGGAGAATACCTTCACAAATTATATAGCGGCCATGGAGGACCATGGCGACTCCTCCCTCTTTGTCCCCATACTCACGAGCCATGGCAAAATCTACTCGCCCTGCGGCCAGATTTTCAATGGGAACTTCCATTTACGGCACGTACGGCCCGGAAGGGTGCCGGCGAGAGGCAAAAGCCTTCTGAACAGTGGCATGTGCATCAGCATCGATGCCTTTGAGAAGATAGGCGGTTTTGATGAGAGGATACCGCTCGATTTCGCCGACCATGATTTCATGCGAAGGTATAAGCAGCATTTCGACGGGTTTGTTGTGGTCGATGTAGTCTGCCAGCATGGATTCTCCGATAAGGAACGTGCTGACATCAGCACGTCTCTCACCCGTTTCGGTTATTATTGCAGAGGGGCGCGGAACTACGTGAAAGGCATTCAAGACGCGCTTTCGCTGTTTCCAATCACACTTTTGAGAGCAATAAGGCTCTCGCTGAGATATAGAAGTCTCAAATTTCTTCAGCTGTTCTTCTTCACTTCAGCGAAAAACTGACCTCAACGTCCGCCCTTGTGAGGACGTTCCCCTTCAAGAACACCTTCAGCACGAGGTAGTCGGCGATCCTTTCAGGCAAAAGGAGCCGCATCAAGAGAGCGAGCTTGTCGACTGTACCTATCCTGACCCGAAGGATGTCCTTCAGGTTTTTCACGCAGATCCACCTTGTCGAGAGGTTCGAACGATCGGCCCTTATCATCCGCAGCACATATGGCCCCCTCAAATTGTAGATACGCCCGCCACCCTTGCAGAGGACGTGCTTCATAAAGTGAAAATCGTTCGCCACTTTTGCCTCCGCATTGTAGCGAAGGCCCGAGTGTCTGAAGATCAGTGACGTGTGCCATGCAACATGCGATACCTCCGGTTGTCTTCTCAATAGAAAGGTATCATACTTCTCATAGTAGTTGACGATGGCCGTGCCGCAGCCCACATAGGCGCTGTTCTTTTCCAAGAACTCTACCTGCCTTGAGACCTTATCCGGGTGCCATATGTCGTCATGGTCCTGGATGGCAATGTAGTTCCCCCCCGCCCTCTCCAGAAGATAGTTCAACCCGCCGTACGCTCCCAGATTCTCTCTTCCCGCATAGAGCTTCAGCCGAGGCTCTTCCCTTCCGATCCTTTCCAGTATTTCCACCGTCCCATCAGAAGAACCGTTGTCGAGCACGAGGATTTCGAGGTTTCGATACGTCTGGTTGATTACCGACCTGATGGTAGCCTCTACGAACCTCTCCGCATTGTAGCAGCAGACAAGGACCGAAACGAGAGGACCGCCGGCTTGGGTGCGTGATGCGTGTGCCTCCATTCCGCCACCATTTTACCTTTTGAGCGCGTGATATGCAAAAACAATCAAACGGGCGTGGAGCCGGTGAAGGCCGAGGAGCGTCCTGCTCGAGGTGTAGCGCTTGAGCACCTTGTGTTCTTCTTCGAATTGCCGAGCGAATTCCGATCCCCCTTTCGACAAACCGTGAATCCTGAAAAGTGACAGCGGGGCATCGACTACGTGCAAAGGGTGCTTTTGGATAGCCCTCATCCAGAAATCGTAATCGAAGCAGTATCTCAGGGATTCGTCGAACGGTCCCACTTCCTCGATCAGTTCCCTCCGCCAGAACGTGCTTGGCTGGACGATGTAGTTTGCGAGCGCGAGCCTCCGAAAGACCGGATGCCTCTGGAGCATCCGTTTGTATGCCCTCACGTGCCCTTGTATCCTCCTCCCCTCGGCGTCGATGATGAAATGATCGCCCGTCAGCCATGCCGCCTCCGGATGCTGCTGAAAGTAACGCGCGACGAATTCGAAGGCGCCGGGAAGGTAGACGTCGTCAGAGTTGATGAAGGCTATGATGCCGGCCGACGAAATCCTTTGGAGACCCTTGTTTATGGCCTGCGCCTGGCCACCGTCTCTTTCGCTCACCCACTTGATGCGGGCACCGTAGCCCTTGAGCACCTCCACCGTGTTGTCCGTTGACCCCCCATCCATAACCCAATAGTCGAGATGGGGGCATTGCTGGCCGAGCACGCTATCAATGGTCTCGGCGATGAAAGCACCTTGGTTGTGGCTCGGCGTGACGATGCCTATTCCCTGGTCATCCGCACGTGCCGTCACTTGCCCCTCTCCAGTCTGTATACGCGCACAAAAGAACCTGCGCCCCTGAATTCCTCCGTCGGTACCGATCGCGAGAGGTACGCCCGCAAAAACGGCAATTCCTTCTCTATTTCCTCATCGAAAATCAGGTAGTCTACCTTCTTTTCCGTGACAACCCTTTTGAAGTGAGCCAGGTCCTTCTCGTCCGACATTTCGGACAAGAGGTCGACCGACGTGCCTTTTTCGTAGAACGCGACGAGGGGGAGACGGGAGGCCACGACGCTGCCGGGGCGGTAATGGAGCAGGAAAAGCCCGGCCTTCTTGTGGAGCGCCCGCTCGTAACGGAGCGGGGCAAAGGCTTGAGGGACCGCCGATAAGACGACAATTGCAACCATGGCGGCCATGACCGCCGGTCGCGGGAGAACGTACTTCTTTGCCTTCCGGAAGAGGCCCGCGAGAGAGGCGTTCACCGCAACGATGCCCTCTACGACAAACATCATGGAAACGGGGATGAACTCGACCGAATACCTCCGTGTCGCATGACTCACGAAAGAGAGGCTCACCACGTGAAATGCCACCAGGAGGAGGACGAGGTTTCCATAGGGCTTTTCGACCCTGCGGACTCCAAAGAGGGCAAAGAGAAAGAACAGGGGAAAGATGGCGACAAAGAACTCATAGGAGACAAGAGGAGCGTTTCCGAAAAAAGCCCTCAACGGGACAAAGGGCGAAAGGGTCGCTTTCCTGCTCACCATCCAGATACCGGTCTGCCACCAAAGATAGGATATATAGAGAAAACCGAGGACGAGAAAGGGCATCAGAAACAGGAGGCTGTCGGTGACGCGTCTTTTTGCCAGCAGGACAAGGACAAAAGGCACGTAAAACACCACGTATTCCGGTCTGGTCAGATACGTCAGGGTGAGACAGAGGCCGGAGACGACCATGCACCACCGTCTTTCCTCCTGCCATCCGGTGAAGAAGGCGAAAACAGTGACGGTAAAGAGAAAGACCGCCAGGGATTCGGAGAGCACGGCGCCCGAGTAGCGCACCAGATGCGGCTGAAGGCTGAGCAGAAAGGCGACTATTATGGCCTTCGTCCGGTCGTGGAGCAGCCGCCCCGCAAAGAGGAAAGAGACGCAGATCGTGGCCATGCCGAACACGAGAGAGACCAGGCGCCCGGCAACCTCCACGTCGGGTACCACAAGGTGAAAAGACGCGACGACGAGCGGATAAATGGGAGGGAAAACGCTGCCAAGGGCCTGGCCGAAAAGGCCTTGCACAAATTGGTCGGCCATGGTGGCATAGCCTATCCCGTCGAGCTCGATGGCCGGGGACATTACCAGGACGGTGAGACGAAGGGCGAGGCCCAGAATGAGGATCGCGGCAAGCACGAGATACCCCGTCCCTTGCGCGGTCTTTCCGGCAGCAAAGGGTGTTTCGTTCTTCACGATATCGCCTTTACGAACGACGCGAGGTCTTCCCTGATTTTCTTCGGCATACAGCAGCCGTTCCTCATTCCTGAATGGTTCGGACCCCCCTTCGGGAAAGGCGTGGCGTGCCCCGCGGAACCAAAGTTATACTCCAAGCCCTTCCGCCAAGTCAAACGACGTTCCTGAAGACAGCGATTCCCGGTGCGCTCATTTCTCGTCGCCCATTGTGCCGCTTACCCTGGCTTGACCGGTTACTCGCGCCCGCGCCTGCCGTCACATGGCGGTAACACCTCCCCGTTCGAGGC
>PLSJ01000368.1:0-8432 GCA_003165115.1 Syntrophaceae bacterium
TCTTCCAGTATCTCCCGGGCTACCTCATAGGGCTTGAGGAACATCTCGTCGAGTCGTCCGACCACGTACGACCTGGTCTCGTCGGTAACATAACCGTTGTACCCACCGCCATAATCGACGACCACGGGGATACCCCTCTCGATGGGCTTCGTTGAAGATCCCTGCGCAAGGGCGACGCTCACCCCGAGGCCGGAGACGGGGACGTCGGCGTTGGAGGCGATCGTGCCCGTATAGCCCGACGTCACGTAGATGTTCATCATTTCCTGGTTGAAGCCCCTCATCCGCANNCTTCGGCCACCAGCGCCGCGTCTATGTCCACCTCGCGTGCGCCCTCCCTGATGACCTTTGGGGCGAAGGCGAAAACCGCGTCACAGATGGCGGCCGATTTCCGCACCTGTTCCAGCTCGAAGGGGCTTTTCACGATCCTGAGCGCTTTGACAAGGCCCGAAATATCGGTGAAATTGTCGAACCCGATGATGCGCGCGAACCGTTGGAAGACGGCGACGGGGACGACGTCCAGCTCCATGCCGCCCACGCCCTTGAGCACGCCCTTTTCCTTGAGCACGCTCGCTATCTCTTTGTCGCTCTTCACCTCTATCACCGGCAGGGGCGTTTCCATCCGTGCCCGTTCGACGCTCCTCTGCACAAAATAGAAGGGTTCTGCATCGGCTGCGATCACGAGGGTGGCCTTCTGGACCGACCCCGTGAAGTAGAAAAGGTCGACGTGCTGCATGATGACGCAGAAGTCGATCCCTGATGCCGCCATCAGGCCCCTGAGGGCGGCGATCCGTGAGGTGATCTCTTCGGTCGGCGTGGGGTTATCTGCTCTTGGCTGCGTTGACATGTTCCATGACCCTTTCCAGGACTTCTTCTTTCGGGACCCTGACGGGTTCCTTATCATTGCGCGTCTTGATATCCACCTTGCCTTCTTTCAGGCCCCTCTCGCCGATGGTGACGCGCAGGGGGATGCCGATGAGGTCGCAGTCCTTGAACTTGACGCCCGGCCTTTCGTCCCTGTCGTCGAGGATCGTGTCTACCCCGTGAGCGAGAAGCGCCCTGTAGAGCGAGCCCGCTATTTCCATGCTTTCGGCGTGGGAAGTGTTGACGGGCAGGACTTCCACCTCGAAGGGGGCGATGGCGAAGGGGAGGGCCATGCCGTTCTCGTCATGGTTTTGCTCGATCGCGGCCGCGACGGTCCTGCCTACCCCTATGCCGTAACAACCCATGACCATCGGCCGGTCCTTCCCTTCCGGGTCGAGGAAGACGGCGTTCATCGCCTCGCTGTATTTGGTCCCCAGCTTGAATATGTGGCCCACCTCGATCCCCCGCGTCGCCGTAAGCCGGCCGCCGCAGCGCGGACAGACGTCGCCGGCGCGCGCGACCTTCAGGTCATAGTGGCCCTCGACCTTGAAATCATCCCTCTCGACGCCGACGACATGCACATCCCTCTCGTTTCCGCCGACGACGAACGCGCTCATGGAGAGCAGGTCATTGTCGGCGTAGAGGGGGATGTCGAGACCTATGGGCCCGGAGAAGCCCAGGGGGCCGCCCGTGGCCTGCTCGATGGCGGCCTCGTCGGCAAGCTCGACAAATTTGAAGGCCAGCATATTCTTCAGTTTTACCGGGTTGACTTCCCTGTCCCCGGCCACGAGCACGCCGACGGTGCCCCTGTCCGTGGTGAAAATCAGCGTCTTCACGAGATCGTGGGGAGCGACGTTGAGAAAGGCCGCCACCTCCTCGACGCGCTTTTTCCCCGGCGTCCGCACGCGCGAGTACGATCCACCCGTCTTGTCGGATGGGGCGCCGGCGCGTCCGACCTCCGCCCGCTCCAGGTTCGCCGCGTAGCCGCACTCCTCACAGGAGATAATCACGTCCTCACCGGTATCGGCGAGGACCATGAATTCGTGTGAGAACTTTCCGCCTATCTCGCCCGTATCGGCCTCGACGGCCCTGAACCGGAGGCCGCACCTTCCGAAGATGTTCGTATAGGCGTCGAACATCGCCATGTAGCTCTTTTCGGCCCCCTGTTCATCGGTATCGAAGCTGTAGGCGTCCTTCATGATGAACTCCCTCGACCTCATCACGCCGAACCTGGGCCTGATCTCGTCGCGGAATTTCGTCTGTATCTGGTAGAGGATCAAAGGCAGCTCCCGGTAGGAGCGCACTTCCTTTCTGACGAGGTCCGTGATGACCTCTTCGTGCGTGGGGGCGAGACACAGCTCCCTGTCGTTCCTGTCCCTGAAACGGAGCAGCTCCTTGCCGTACAGGTCCCACCGTCCGCTCTCGACCCACAGCTCCTTGGGCTGAACGGAAGGCATCAGGATCTCCTGGGCGGCTTTCCCGTCCATCTCTTCCCTGACGATCCGCTCCACCTTCCTCAAACACCTCAAGCCCAGGGGGAGCCACGTATAAATGCCCGAAGAGAGTTTCTTGATGAAGCCCGCCCGGAGCATCAGCCGGTGGCTGACCACCTCCGCCTCCTTCGGGTCTTCCTTCATCGTAGGAATGAACATCCGCGAAAATAACATCGTTACCCCCAGTCCTTTTGCAGGTGCGCCTCTTGCGGAAGATTACTTTTCCACGCTATAGCCCGATGCTAACCATGCGGCGTAGCCGCCTGAGAACACGCCGACATGCGCATATCCCATCCTCGACGCCGCGCCCGCGGCTTCCCGGCTCGCATCTCAGCCGAAGCCCCTGCAGTAAAAGACGATCTCGACCCCTTTATCGGGAGGGATGAGCGTATCCAGGACGCCGAAGCGGTGGGGCGGTATACTGATCGCGCCGGGCAGACGGCCCTGCCTGTATTCGTATTCGGTCCTCGTGTCCACAAGGACGAGGGGAGTTCTTCGCTCCATCATCCCCTTGATCTCGTCGCTCCTCACGTCCCTGACAAGACGGGGCCGCTCGCTTGTGGCACATGAGAAAGAGAGGAAGGCCGCCAGGAGGCACAGAGGAATGAAGACGCCCAGCCCTTGTTTCATGCTGTAATGTAGCAAAAAACGACCCTATTGTCACTAGAGACCCGGAAAGCGCCTTAAGCCGCCTCCCCGATGATAGCGTGCTCAAGGGTCTCTTGACAGATGCGAATGCGAGTTCGTAAACTGTGGGCCGGTTGCAGAAGTTTCAAAAAAGGAAGGAGGGCTGAAGAACAGTGGCATGTTTTATGTGCAAACGGTCGGATGCGGAACCTGTCAGGAAGCGGATGAAGAAATTCACGGCGAAGGAGATCGAGCCGTTCGTCGCGGTGGCGTACCGCCCCGGCGCGTCGAACCGGGGCGTATTCGTCGTGGCCCTCGGGGCGGCGCTGCTGAAGCCCGATGGGAGATGGGAAACGCATGAGCTCTCCGACGAGGTCGATGGAGATTCCATGCGGCGCATGTCGCTGGTGACGGGCGAGCGGCTAAAGGGGTGCAAAGCCGTCTGCCAGATGAAAAGGCGGCTGCTCGATGCGTTGAACAGGTTGAGAGAGCATTATGATCAAGTGTACGTGTACCTGATCGGGATGTGAAAAGCGAGTCGTCCATGCCGCATCCGGGGGCCGGAAGGTGCCGTGTGCGCGCTTCTTGACAGTTGCGGCTTGTTGCAATACATTAAATATTAACAAAACTTCATTGATACTTCATCATTTCGGGAAAGCGAGAAGGCTGAACGTGCTTGTCTTCTTTTGGTTTTTAACCGGATTAGGTTGACAAAACATCACCCGGTGCTAACAATACATAGAGTGACTCGGGCTGCGCGGACATAGGCGGCCGGCGTTAAAGGCGTTTTCCGATATGCAAACCCTCCTTCTCAATCCACCCTCCTTCAAGGGCTTTGACGGTAGTGCGGGCTCACGCTACCAGGCGTGTCGTGAAGTCCGCTCGTTCTGGTATCCGACTTGGCTCGCCTACCCGGCGGGCATGATCGAAGGAGCGAGGCTGCTCGACGCCTCGGCCGAAGACAGATCACGGGAAGAGGTGATCCGTGAGGCAGGCGGCTACGAGCTTGTCGTCATTCACACGGGAACGGTGACTTTCGAGAACGACGCGGCGCTGGCGGGCAGCCTCAGGGAGACGCACCCTCACCTCGTGATCGGCATGGTAGGCCCCCATGTGACCGTTTCCCCCGAAGAGAGTCTTGCGGCGTCACCCGCCCTCGATTTTGTCGCAATCGGCGAATTCGACGACACGGTGGTTGAGGTTTCGGAAGGCCGGCCGTTCGACGAGGTGAAGGGGATCGTCTATCGTGCGAACGGGTCTCTTCACCGGACCGCGCCGAGACCCCTTATCCCCGACCTCGACCGCCTTCCCTTCGTCACGGGCGTCTATGCCAGGGACCTGCGCGTCGAGAATTATTTCATCGGGTACCTGAAGCACCCCTACGTCTCGTTGTACGCGGGGCGCGGATGCCGGGGCCGCTGCACCTATTGTCTATGGCCGCAGACGATAGGGGGAGGCACGTACCGCGTACGGAGCGCGGACAACATCGTCGAGGAGGTCTCCTACGCGAAAGCGCTGTTTCCCGAGGTGAAGGAGTTTTTTTTCGACGACGACACCTTTACGGACCATCCGCAGTTGGAAGAGATCGGCCGCAAGATCGGCCGCCTCGGCGTCACCTGGTCGTGCAACGCCAGGGCGAACGTGCCGCAAAGAACGCTTGCGATGCTCAGGGACAACGGGCTGCGTCTCCTGGTGGTGGGCTTCGAATCGGGCAACCAGGGCATACTGAACAATATCAGGAAGGGGATCAGCGTCGAGGGGGCGCGGAAGTTCTCTCGGGCGGCACGAGAGGCGGGCGTGCTCGTTCACGGCACCTTCATCCTCGGCCTGCCGGGAGAGACCAGGTCGACCATGGAAGAGACCATGCGGTTCAGCCGTGAGATCGACCCTTACAGCGTGCAGGTTTCTCTCGCCGCCCCTTATCCGGGTACGGCGCTCTACCGGGAGGCACGGCGCGAAGGATGGCTCGTCGGTGAAGGGGGCGGGCTCGTGCGGGAAGGCATCCAGAATTCGGTGATGGCGTATCCGTGGCTTTCGAAAGAGGAGATATTCGCCGCGGTCGAGGTGTTTTACCGGCGCTTTTATCTCAGGCCCACCCCGATTCTCAGGATTTTGAAGGAGATGCTCAGGGACAGGAGGGAATTCTCCCGGCGGATCAGGGAGGGGAGGGAATTCTTTTCTTTCATGGCGAAGAGAAAGGCCGCGGCGTGATGGCAAGAGCGTCTTCGCCGTCACAGGCGGGCAGGTACGTCGTCGTGGGGGCCGATGATTTCGGCCTCTCCCGCTCGGTCAACAGGGCCGTCGCATTAGCCTGCGAAACGGGCGTGCTCACCGCCGCAAGCATCATGGCGGGGGGCGATGCGTTCACGGAGGCGGCCGGCATCGCCGCGGGATACCCGAAGCTCTCGGTGGGACTCCACGTCATGCTCTCCGACGGCCGCCCGGTCCTCTCTCCCGCCGACGTGCCGGGTCTCGTCGACGGGGAGGGTCGTTTCGAGAAAAGTCCCATGCGGGCCGGCATCACCTATTGGAGGCGGGGAAGAGACCTCGCCGGCCAGATCGGGGCCGAGGTGAGGGCGCAGTTCGACAAGGCCGAAGCTGCCGGCATCAATCTTACCCATGTCGATTGCCATCACCATCTCCATATGCACCCCCTCCTGTTCGACATCATCGCGGAAGAGGCTGCCGCCAGAGGCATCGCCTGGATAAGGATACCCCGCGAGCCCTTGTCGCTCGTGGCCGGCCTCCATGCGCGTCTCTTTGACGCGAAGGCGTTTCTTGCATGGCTGGTTTTCGGACTCCTCGCCCGCCGGAACGTGCGCGTGGCCCGCACACACGGACTGCGGACCGCGGACAACGTGTACGGGCTTTCCGCGACGGGGAGAATCACCGAAAAGTACCTTCTTGCACTTTTGCCGTATGTAAAGGGCACGGCGAGCGAGATATACCTCCACCCCGACCTGGGCTCGCCACGGGGCAGGGAGGAAACGAAGGGGGTCGCGTCGGGACGGGTCCGCGCCGCGATGATGGCGCTGGGCCTTCAGACGGCCGGTTTCAGGGAGCTATCGGACGAATCTCTCCACTCTAAAGAGGACCCTATTGCACATGCTCATCGATAACCTTCGCCTCTTGTCCGCCGAAGCCGAAGCCGAAGCAGGACAGGAACCCGAAGACCGCCGGGATATCGCCGAACGGGTATCGGCCGCCATCGAGAACAGCCGCCGCTACTTCCTGGACTGCCAGCATGCGGACGGCTACTGGTGGTTCGAGCTGGAATCGAATGTAACGATCACCGCGGAATATCTCATGCTCCTCACCTTCGCGGGGGTCGAAGACAAAGAGAAGAGCGCAAAGATGGCGAACCATATCCTGAGGCAGCAGAGGCCCGACGGGACATGGGCGATCTACAACGGCGGCAAGGGGGACGTCAGCACCAGCGTAGAGGCCTATTTTGCCCTGAAGCTGGCGGGGTACCCCGCGGAGGACCCCCGTCTCGAAAGGGCTCGGCAATCTATCATCGCGAGCGGCGGCCCGGCGGAGACCAGGTTCTTCACCAAGATATTCCTTGCCCTCTTCGGTCAGTACGACTGGAAAGATATCCCTTCGGTGCCGGTGGAAATCGTGCTCCTGCCTCCCTGGTTCCCCCTCAACATCTACAATTTTTCGAGTTGGGCGAGGGCGACCTTCGTGCCTCTCTCGGTCATGCTCGACGCGAAACCCGTCAGGGCGGTGACCCAGGATAGGGGGGTGCGGGAACTCTGGGGCCGTGACCCGGCCGGCGGGTTGCGCAGACGCGGCGAGCCGGTCTTGTCATGGAAGGGGTTCTTCGCGCAAGTGGACAAATTGGTCAAGGCGACCGAGGAGAGCCGCGTGCGGTCGCTCAGAAAGAAGGGCCTGGAACAAGCCCTGCGCTGGATCCGGGAACATCAGGAAGAGACCGGCGACTGGGGAGGGATACAGCCCGCCATGGTCAACTCCATTCTTGCGCTGATCGTTCAGGGTCACGAAATCACGGACGAGCCGGTGCGGAAAGGCCTGGAGGCGCTCGACAGGTGCACCATGGAGCGGGAGGACGAGCTGGTGCTCCAATCGTGCATCTCACCCGTATGGGACACCGCCCTCACCGCCCTCGCCCTTTCCTACTCCGATCTGAAGGACAACCATCCCGCGATGGTAAACGCCTGCCAGTGGCTGGCAGGCAAACAGATATTCAAGAAGGGGGACTGGAGCGTCAAGAGACCCCACCTTGAGCCGGGCGGATGGGCTTTCGAATTCGTCAACAACTGGTATCCCGACATAGACGATACGGCAGTCGTCCTCATGCTCCTGAATAGCTGCGGCCGTCAGCGCTTCCTTAAACCGGAGAACTTCGAGAGAGCGGTCCGGTGGGTGCTGGGCATGCAGGGGAAGGACGGAGGATGGGGCGCCTTCGACGTGGACAACAACGTGGACGTGCTGAACCAGATACCCTTCGGAGACCTGGAGGCGATGATCGACCCAAGCACGCCCGACATCACGGGAAGGGTGCTGGAGCTGCTCGGCTGCATCGATTATCCCGCGTCGAGCAAGGTGGTAAGGGCGGCCCTCAAGTTCCTGAAGAAGACACAGGAGAAAGACGGCCTGTGGTGGGGCAGGTGGGGAGTCAACTACATCTACGGGACGTGGTCGGTGCTTACGGGCCTGGCGTCGATAAACGAGGACATGACAAAACCTTACCTGCGAAAAACCGTCGCCACGCTCAAGCGATACCAGAACCCGGACGGGGGATGGGGAGAATGCTGCGAGTCTTACGCCAACAGGCGTCTGAGGATGCACGGGAAAAGCACGCCCTCCCAGACCGCCTGGGTGGTGATGGCCCTGGTCGCCGCGGGTGAAGGCACGTGCAGGGAAGCGGTCAACGGAGTCAGGTTCCTCCTGCGGGGACAGGGACCGGACGGGACGTGGGAGGAAGAAGAGTTCACGGCCACCGGCTTCCCCAGGCACTTCATGATCAAGTACCACAACTATCGAAACTGCTTCCCCTTGATGGCCCTCGGGAAATTCCTTAAAGAGGCGAAGGGGAAGGACCTTTCCGCCGCCGCCCCGGAGACTTAAGGGTCATGGCAAGGGCCATGGTAACGGGGGCGACAGGGTTCATCGGGTACCACGTCGCGAAGGCGCTGAAGGCCCACGGGTTTGACGTGCGCGCCCTTGTCAGGGAAGGCTCGGACGCATCATACCTGAAGGCTCTCGACGNNTGTGGGTCCCCGACCCGCGCGTCATGTATGCCGTAAACGTCCAGGGGACGGTCAACGTCATGCAGGCGGCGCTGGAGACCGGCGTCGAAAAGGTCGTCTACACGAGCACCGTGGGCGTGCTCGCTCCCGCGAGGAACGGGAAACCGGGCAGCGAGGAGACCCCCGGCAGGCTCCGGGACATGGTGGGACATTACAAGAGATCGAAATTTCTCGC
>PLSJ01000368.1:8453-8726 GCA_003165115.1 Syntrophaceae bacterium
CGGAGGCGCACGTGCTCGCGTCGACCTCCGGCGTCGTGGGGGAGAGCTACATATTGGGCAACGCCAACCTCACCCTGAAGCAGTTCTTATCGCTCCTGGCCCGTTTGACGGGAAGGAAGCCGCCCAGGTGGAGGGTGCCGTACGCACCCGTACTCTGCCTTGCCTATATCGACGAGGGGCTTTCAAGACTTTCAGGAAGAAGGGCGCCGGCAATACCTCTCGACGGCGTGAGAATGGCGCGCCACTATATGTTTTTCGACTGCTCGAAGGCGG
>PLSJ01000368.1:8739-29635 GCA_003165115.1 Syntrophaceae bacterium
AAAGAGCCTGATTCCAAAACCGATAAAAAGGACAGGAGGCTTGGGGACGAATGGCTTGACTGGAACGGGTCTGTCAGCCCCCAGGAGAACGAGATTGACGAGAAGCTGAGTACTTTCCTCATCCTCGCGGCCGGGGCGGTCCTCATGCTCATCGTCTGCCTCCAGTTCGGCTGGTATCTGACAAAGCCCAGGATCGATCAGCTCAGCCCCGTTCTTTCGAGGCTTATCGAATGGTCGGCCCTCGTGCTGGCGGTGATCGGCGTCATCCTGGTCGCGGTGGAGACCATGCTGCTCCTGAAGTTCAGAAAATCCGTTTTCCCTTATATATGGGCGGAAAAACTCCTGTTGGCCGTTCTCTCGAAGAGCATGTGGCTTGGAGAAAAGCTCGGTATAAGCAAGGACAGGGTGGGCAACTCCTTCATCAAGGCGCATAACCTGATCGTGAAAAGCCACGCGCGGCGCTTGTCCGCCGACACGCTCCTGATCCTCCTGCCCAGGTGCCTGGAGAAGGAGGCGAGGCGCCAGGTGGTCGAGCGCGCCAACGGAAGGGCCATCCAGGTCGTCACCGCCGCGGGAGGGGAAGAGGCCAGAAAGGCGATCAGGGAGCATAAACCTTCCCTGATCCTTGCCGTGGCCTGCGAGAGGGACCTTATCAGCGGCATCAGGGACGTGGCCGAAAAGATCCCCGTCCTCGCCATCCCGAACAAGAGACCGGAAGGACCCTGCAAGAATACCCGCCTCCACGTCGATGCGCTCGATGACGCGTTAAAATTCATCACCGGCATGGCGCACAAGACCGTGAACCCTTAAAATATATCATCCATCATGCGATTCTCTCCAAGTCTTTCCGCCGCCCTCACGGGCTATTTTTTTAAGAACGTCCTGAAGGGACGCGAGAAGTACCCCTTCGTGCTGATGCTCGAGCCGACGCACCGGTGCAACCTCTCGTGCGCCGGCTGCGACAGGATAAGGCTGTATGCGCAGGGGCGCTCGCGGGACCTCACTCTCGATGAATGCCTGGGGGCCGCCGTCGAGTCGGGCGCCCCGGTGGTCACCGTCACGGGCGGAGAGCCTCTCCTTTACGGGGACCTGTCGGGTTTGCTCTCGGGGTTGATCCGCCTGAAGAGGCATATCTACCTCTGCACGAACGGGCTCCTTGCCGGCTCTTTCGTCGACGCATATCGGCCCCATGCGCGGTTGACGCTCAGCTTCCACCTGGACGGCATGGGAGAGACGCACGACCGCATCAGCGGAAGGCCGGGGTCTTTCGATACGGTTATCGAGGGCCTGAAAGCCGCGAAAAAGAAAGGGTTCCGCGTCTGGACGAACACGTCCGTCTACAAACGGACCGAAACGGGGGAATTGATCGAGCTTTTCACTCTCCTGAAGGGCCTCGGCGTGGACGGCATCCTTGTCTCCCCCGCGTTCGGCTACGAAAGCGTCTCCGACGACATTTTCCTCGACAGGGAAGAGGTGGCGGAAAGATTCGGGCGGATGCGCGGCCTGTTCCGTGGGCTCCCCATGACGGGTACCCCTCTCTACCTCGATTTCCTGGAAGGGAAAGGGCAGATGGCCTGCATGCCCTGGGGCAGCCCGACGCGCAACCCCCTCGGCTGGAAATCGCCCTGCTACCTCATTACCGACACCTACTACCCGTCGTACCCCGAGCTTATGGAAAAGACGCGGTGGGAAGCATACGGGCCGGGCAGGGACGGCCGGTGCAAGGATTGCATGGTCCACAGCGGATTCGAGCCGGCGGCCATGCGGGAGGTCTTTGCCCATCCCGGAAAAATGCTCCGCTGCCTTCTCTGGAACGTGATGCCCTCCTGATGGAGACGCTCTTTTCACAAATACTGGGGACGATCATACTGAGGCCCTATTTCATCGGTTTTCTCCTCGCCTATTTCCTGGCCTGCTCGCTCCATCTCGGGTGTAAGCGGGCCGTCCTCTTCGCCTTCGCGGGTTACGTCATCGCGTGGGCTTCCGAATATTCTTCGATACATACCGGCATCCCTTACGGCCGCTACTCTTATACGTGCCTGACGAAGGGCAGGGAGCTCTGGCTGGCAGGCGTCCCCTTCATGGACTCCATGAGCTTCGTCTTCCTCTCGTATGCGTCTTACTCGCTGGCCCTCTTTGCGCTCAGCCCCGCCGTCGTCGGCGGCTATCTCCTGGAAAACAGAAAGATCAGGCACTCCCTGGGTGTGCGCCTGCTCGGCGCATTCTTCTGCATGTGCCTGGACGTCATCATAGACCCTGCCGCCCTGAGAGGCGACAGGTGGTTCCTCGGCCAGATATACGGTTATGCCGATAAGAACGGGTTCTATTTCGGCATCCCCGTTTCGAATTTTATCGGCTGGTTCGTCGTCGGATTTCTCCTCATCCTCGCCCTCCAGCTCATCGACCGGCTCCTCGGCGCGAGAAGGGACCTTTCCGGTTCCACGTATACCTGGAGGTATCTCCCGGGGCCCGCCATCTATCTCGGCGTCGTCATCTTCAACCTCTCCGTCACTTTCTACATCGGGGAATACGAGCTGCTCCGGGTCGGCATCTTCCTTGTCTTTCTGCCGCTGGTGCTGCTTGTCTCGTTCATGAGGATCAGCCTGCGCGGCATCGCGCCCGATAAGGCGATAGAGGCGCACCTGCAGGATTTTCCCTGGGCCGTGGTGCCCGGGAGGGACTGACCTTCCTACGGGAAACCCGGCTGGAGCACCCGGAGCAGGGCGCTCACCGCCTGGGCCAGGCTGCGTGAGGCGACCGATGAGTCCCGCCGCAGCGCCATCGCGTGCCTCAGGAGCCGCGGCCGGGTGAGGAAGAGCCTGAAGGCGCGGCCGGGCCGGTAGGTTCCCGTGCTGTCGCAGACGCGCCATGGGTCAAAAGGGAGGTCGACGTCGGATGCGTCGCTGACGGCCCTGACGGCGAAAAAGGTCAGGTTGTGGCGCAGGGAGAGGCGTGCCAGCTCGAACGTCTCCATCTCGCACACGGGGAGCGTCATGCCGGGGTCCACAAACCGGCGGAGCTCCCGTTTTTTCATCCACTCCTTGAGGGTAAGGAATGTGCCGGCCCTGAGGGGAAGGCTTAAGGAGAGCGTCTCCAGGAGCTTCCCGTTATCGGGAAGGACGAGCGTCTCACTCCTCTCCCCTTCGATGAGGCGGACCTTCGAGGCCCAGACCAGGTCGCCGACCGAGGCGTCATGGGACAGGGCGCCGCAGTAGCCGAGGGAGACCGCCGCGTCGAACGTGCCGGCCTGGAGCATGTGTTGAAAGACGCGGCCGGCGTTTTCGACCCCCATGCCCGTCTCGCATATGGTGAGCGTGTGTGCGGGAAGACGGACCGAATGCGCCCTGAAGGGGAGGCCGTGGATCCGCGTCCCGCGGCCTATAAGACGCACTGCCTCCCTGAACTCCCTGGGGAACGCGGCGAAGAGAAGGATCCTCATACTTCCCTATTGTAATCCGCCGCACGGCCCGTTGTCACCTTTTTAGCGCCTATGACAATCGTCTCCCTTTGCCTTCTTACACTCATTATCGCGGGGAGTTGCTACGCCCTTTTCTCCCTCCTCTGCGTCTTGCGCTTCTTTCGGGACCCCGGCCCCGGCACGCGCCATGTCACGGACGCCGAGCTTCCGGGAGTTTCCGTGCTGAAGCCCATGAAAGGCCTCGACCCCGGCTGCGCCGAAAACATGTTCGGTTTCTGCGCCCAGGATTACCCCTGTTTCGAGGTGCTTTTCGGCTTCCGGGACCGCGACGACCCGGCTATCCCACTGGCCGCGGCGGCCGCGTCCGCGGCCCCGATAGACGCCCGCGTGGTGATAAACAATGAGGGCTCGGGGACAAACCAGAAGGCCCTCAACCTCCAGGCGTTGACCGGCGCATCATCCTATGCGCTGCTCGCGCTCAGCGACAGCGACGTGGCGGTGGACAAGGATTATCTGAGACGCATCGTCACGGAGTTCCAGGGCGGCGACAAAACGGGGATAGTCACGTCGCTCTATAAGATATCGCGTCCCGCATCGGTCGGGAGCGCCCTCGAATCGCTCACCATAGCCCTCGATTTTATCCCCTCGGTGCTCGTGGCGAGGCGCCTGGAAGGGGTCACCTTCGGACTCGGCGCGTCCATCCTCGTCTCGAAAAAGGCGCTCCGGGAGATAGGGGGCTTCGGCGCACTCAAGGACTATCTCGCGGACGATTACCAACTGGGATTCAGGCTTTGGAAAAAGGGCTACAAGAACATCATCAGCAGGGGCGTGATCGAGAACCGGGTCGGGCCGATGAGCATCATAGGCCACCTGGCCCATCAGTTGAGATGGGCCAGGACGTACAGGGCATCGAGACCGGTGGGATATATGGGTTACGGGATAACCCATATATTTGCCCTCGCCCTCCTGCTTCTCTGCGTCAGGCCGACCGCGGGCTCGGCCGCCGTTGCCGCGTGCGTCCTCGCCCTCAGATACGGCCTCGCCCTCGTCCTTTACCGGAAGGTGATCGACACGAGGCAATGGCTCGGGTGGCTTTTCCTCATACCCCTCAAGGACGTCCTCGGATTTCTTGTCTGGTTGTGGAGCTTCGGCGGCTCACGCGTCCGCTGGAGAGGGGTGTCCTACCGGGTGGCCAGGGGCGGCACGATGGTGCGGGAATAGGCGCGGCCGGGTAAGCCTATTTTTCCCAGCTAAACTTCTCGAGCGTCGAGATGTACCCGGCGACTATGGTCTTCTTCTCTTCGTCGAAGTCATTGAAGCGGATGCCCGTGCCGATAATCTGTGAGTCCCTTTGCATGTTCCTTACGTCCCCCGAAAGCTCGATCCTGTTCTCCATTCCAGGCAGCCGCACATGGAGGATGATGGTGTCTTTCACCCTCACGTCGGGCAGCGTCAGGTCGGGTGACGCCTTGACCATATTAAAACTGCATCCCCCGCTGCTTATATCGGTAATGATGCCTTCCCGGACGATATCTCCGCTCTTCGCCCCGTCGATGGTCAGGTTCGCGGGAAGGTAGCACTCGACCCTCCTGTGGGACCTGAGGCTGCGGCGGGCTATGACCGTCGGATACGCTATGTACAGCAGCCTGACGGGATCGCTTATCGTCCCGAGCAGCTCGGATTGAAAACCGAAAACGTCGCCGCCGCTCGTGTATCGGACGGTGACCTTGTTGCCCTTGAATAGCTTGCTCGCTATCGAGCCAAAAGCACCGGTGGACGGATATTTTATGATGAGGCAGTTGTCCGCCAGATAGCCCACTGAAACGCTGCTCATTTTGATGGAGACCCCGCTGATTTCAATTTGTATAGGCAACCCGGCGGGGAAAAAGAAGGGCCTCCCGGACTTGCGGAGGTCGTAGAGGGACATCCCGTCTTCGTGGCTGGCGTTTTCTTCCGTCATCTCGCTCGCTCCTTCATGTAACGTACATTGCAAAAGGAGCCTCCTTTGGGGACGCACCTCTCTCTCTATTGATCGGTTCTTCGCGTGAAAAGTTAAGGGATTTTCCTAAAAATAGACGCCCACGCTCAGGACGTTCGCGTTGACCGACCTGTTGGGGGAGGCCGTATTGCCGTTCGAGTAGTGCCGGAGCCGGTTCTCTATGAAGTACCGTCCGTAGCGGTAGCCTATGCCCGCCTCCAGGGTGAAATTGAAATGGGTCCCCTGTTCGTGGAAACCGGTCGTGGTGTAGGCGAGGCCGCTCCCCGCGGTGACGAAGAAGCCGCTTTTCACCGTGTTCAGGAAGCAGTACTTGAGGCCCGTGTAAAAGCCCGCATCCACCCCCGGATTCGGCCTGTTCACAGAGGCGGCAAAGGGCTCTAAAAAGACCGCGAGCGGCGGGTGGTCTCTGCACGGTCTTTCCAAAAGGTAGGTGACCTGAAAGAAATCGTACTCCCTCCCTCCCTCGATCCTGCCCACGTGCTTGCCGGGGTTATAGGCCGCCAGCCCGTAGCCGACAGAAACGCCCTGGTCGAGTGCCGCCCCCACCGTCGGGATAGCCGCGCAGACCACACACAGCAATGCAATCGGGAACAGGTGCTTCATCGCATCCCCTCTTCCCCATTCCTGTCAAGCGCCGGGTAAGCCGCTTATCGAGGTGGATTTCTTATCGTGAACCGCTTGGCTGTTTCTCTAGAAAGTTAGTGGTCTGGCCCTTTATTGTCAACCTTCAGCCGAAGATTGGCGCCGGGCATAAAATCGGCCCGGCTTTCGGAAAGCCGGCTGAACGCCCCGGTTAGCCCGGTGACGTCCTGATGCGGGTTTTATTGCGCCATATGCGTGTCATGCCTCGGGCGGCAGAACTGCTAATCCCCGGCCTTCGTCCCGGCGACCATGTCCATGTTCTCGTGCGCCTTCACGTAAAATGAGGGCTTCAGCTCGATGGCCTTTTCCAGGGCCTGGGTCGCCTCCCCGTACTTCCCTTCCGTCAGATAGAGATATCCCATGTTGTTGTAAGCCCCCGCCGCGTCCTTCCCCCTCTTGAACGCCTCGAATGCCTCCACATACTCCCCCGTTTTTTCGAGGGCGAGGCCCAGGTTGTTCGCCGCCCTGCGGCTCGCCGGATCGATGCGGAGCGCCTTCTTGTATGCCGCGATCGCCTGGCTGTAGTCGCCCTCCCGGTAGTACGACACGCCGAGGTTGTTGTAGAGCTCGACTGACCCCGGGTTGAGGGCTATGCCCTTTTTGTAGTGGAGGCGGGCCGCTTGTGCCGTGCCGCTTTCCCTGTCGAGGATGAGGCCGAGGGAGGCGTGGGCCTGCCAGAGCCTTTCATCGAGGGACAGGGCCTTCTCGAACTCGCTCCTGGCAGGCTCCATCTCGCCCTTTCTGAAAGAGACCATGCCTTTGCCGAGGTGGGAGAGGCCGCTTGTGGGGTCTTCTTTGCCGATGGCGTCGAACTCCCGCGTCGCGTCGGTGGTAAGACCCTTTTCCAGGAAAAGCCGGCCCAGCTTGTATCTTGTCAGGAGGAGTCCCGGCTTCATGGCAAGGGCCTTCCGATATTCGAGGAATGCGTGCGTCTGGTCGCCCTGCCTCATGTAGCGGTCTCCGGTGCCGTCATGGTCCTCGGCGCTCATCTCCGGCATCTTCTTCTGCGCCATCTCCTTGTCTGCCGCGTCCGTCCTCTGCTTCTGCAGCTCGAGCATCTTGCGGTATTCCTCGCTCCTGGCGACGGCCGGGTCCCTGGTCGCGCAGCCGCTCAGGGTGAGCAGGACGGCAAGACCTATCAGCATCGCCGGAATCGATTGAACGCTCTTCATTACTTACCCCCATCGATCGTTTCGTTCCGGGCCGAACCTGCCCGGCATCGTCCTTGCGCCCCCGGTCCTTACCGCTCGTCTTTAGTGCCCCCACATCCTCATGGCCGTGATGACCGCCGGGCCGAGGATTATGAGGAAGAGAGCGGGGAGGACGCAGAAGACCGTGGGGAAGAGGAGCTTGATGGGCAGCTTGGCCGCGACTTCCTCCACCTTCTGGATCCTTGTCGTTCTCATCGCATCCGAGTGCACCCGGAGGGCCTGCCCCACGCTCGTGCCGAACTTGTCCGTCTGGATCAGGAGCGTCATGAGCGTGTTCACGTCTTCCAGCCCGGTCCTTTTGCCCAGGCTCCTCAGCACGTTTGCCCTCGATTTCCCCGCGCGCAGCTCCAGGTTGAGTATTTTGAACTCGTCGCTCAGCACCTTGTTGCTCAGCCTCATCTCCTCGCCCACCCGCCTGAGTGCGGCGTCGAGGCTCATCCCCGCCTCCGTGCAGACCACCATCAGGTCGAGGGCGTCGGGGAAACCCAGGATTATTTGCTCCCGCCGCCGGGAGATTTTGCCGCTGAGCCAGATATTGGGCCCGTAGAAGCCTGCCAGCGTCGAGAGGGAAGCCACGAGGAGCGTGGTGGTGAAGGAAAGTTGTGCACCGGTCGCAAGCCTGATAAACATGAAGGAAAAGAGAAGGACGGCGGCGAGCAGGACCTTGGCGCCGAAGAAGAGGACGACGGGGTTCCTGCTCCTCAGGCCCGCGTTGAGGAACATCGCCTCGATGTGGGAGACCTCCCCTTCGTCCTTTGGCTTGAACCTCTCGCCGATGGTGCGGGCGAACACCGTGATGTGCCCCTTGAGGCCGAGGATGCGTGAAGACGCGGCCGGCCCCTGCGATAAGCGGCCGTCCTGCGAGAGCCTTGTCCTTAAGCCGGTCTGTTCTCCCCGGGATTTCATGAGCGTTGACGCGCCGTAACCCATCAGGGCGACACAGAGGGCGATGAGGAGCGCGACGAGAGCGGGCACTACCATTTCGTTCCTCCCTCCTTCCTATATTTTCACGTCGATCATTTTGTTTATGGCCACCATGCCTATCGCTATCATGAAGAGGGCCATAAATATCAGCATCTTCCCCAGCGGGTCTTCCACCAGGACCCGGACGTACTGCGGGCTGATCAGAAAGAGCACAAACGCGATGGCGAAGGGCAGGGCCACGAGGACGAAGGCGGAGAACCTCCCTTCGGCGCATAGTGCCCTCACCCGTCCTTTCAGCTTGAACCGCCCCTTGATGAGGCTGCTTATGTTGTCGAGGATTTCCGCCAGGTTCCCGCCTGTCTCCCGCTGGATGGTCACCGCCACGGTGAAGAACCGCAAGTCCGGGCAGGTCACCCGCTCCGTGAGGGCCCGAAGCGCCTGCTCCACGCTCGCGCCGAGGCGTATCTGCCGCTCCGTCCTGGCGAACTCCGTCCCCACGGGGTCTTCGAACTCCTGGGCGACCACGTGGATGCCCGTGGAGAGAGCATGGCCCGCTTTCAGCGACCTGGAGATGAGGTCGAGGGCGTCGGGCAACTGCCGCTCGAACTTCTGCATCCTGCGCTTTCTCCTGAAGTATATGTACAGGAAGGGCGCCGACCCAGGCGCGCATCCGGCGAGCGACATCGGGTAACTCCCCGTCACGAAGATGACGAAGGAGAACCCGGCGAGGCCGAGCACGAGGGAGAGGAGCACGATGACGCCCACGGGCCGCTCCACGTTCGCCTGGCGGAGCATCGTATCCAGCCG
This sequence comes from Syntrophaceae bacterium, assembly GCA_003165115.1. Taxonomy (GTDB): domain Bacteria; phylum Desulfobacterota; class Syntrophorhabdia; order Syntrophorhabdales; family WCHB1-27; genus BOG-1155. The sequence goes on from PLSJ01000368.1 coordinate 17,741, forward strand.
CCGCATCAGGTTGATCCGGGAGAGTATGTCGTTGAGCCACGGCACCGTGCTCAGCGTCCTCTTCCCCACGAGGTCCATGGGGGTCTCCTGCGCCTCGGAGAAGAGCTTTAGCTTCTCCCTCACCTTCTTCGAGTCGTCCGATTTCCAGCTTCCCAGGATGCCCTCGACCATACAGAGCACCGCGATGGAGATCATGATCGTGACCGCGAGCATCATCTTTTACCTCCGGCCGCCCTTATCCTGGAGCCTTCTTCCTTGAAGATATTCTGGGGCACCTCTATGCCGAGGACGCGGAAGCGTTCCATGAAATCCGGGAAGACGCCCGTGCTGCTGAACGTGCCCGTCACTTTTCCGGCCTTGTCGATCCCCGTCTGCTCGAAGCGGAAGATCTCCTGCATGGTGATCGTCCCGTTTTCCATGCCGACGACCTCCTGCAGGGAGACGAGCTTCCTCGTCCCGTCCACCATGCGCCCTATCTGGATGATGATGTCGATGGCGGAGGATATGTAGCTCCTGACCGCGTTGTTCGGGATGTTGAGGCCCGCGATGGCGACGAGGGTCTCCAGCCTGAGCAGGCTGTCCCTCGGAGAGTTCGAGTGGATGGTGGTGAGGGAGCCGTCGTGGCCCGTGTTCATGGCCTGGAGCATATCGACCACCTCCGGTCCCCTGACCTCGCCGACGATGATCCTGTCCGGCCTCATCCGGAGGCTGTTCCTCACGAGGTCCCTCTGGGTGATCTCCCCCTTGCCCTCGATGTTCGCCGGCCTCGTCTCCAGGCGCACCACGTGGGCCTGCTTCAGTTGAAGCTCCGCCGAGTCCTCGATGGTGACGATCCTCTCGTTCTCGGGCACGAAGCGCGAGAGCACGTTGAGCATCGTCGTCTTGCCCGTGCCCGTGCCTCCCGATATGATGATGTTCTGCCTCGCCCTCACGAGCGCCTTCAGAAGCTCCCCGATCTCGGGGCTGAGCGAGTTGAGGGTGATCAGGTCCTCGACCTCCAGGGGGTCCGTGGCAAACCGCCTTATGGAAACGCAGGCGCCGTCGATGGCAAGGGGCGGGATGATCGCGTTTACCCTCGACCCGTCCGCGAGCCTCGCGTCCACCATGGGGCACGACTCGTCGACCCTCCTGCCCACCGCGGAGACGATGCGGTCGATGATCTTCCGGAGGTGTGATTCATCCTTGAACCGCACCGCCGTCGGATGCAGCTTCCCGTACTTTTCCACGTAGACCCTGTTGTAGCTGTTGATGAGTATGTCGCTCACCGTGGGGTCCCGCATGAGGGGCTCGATAGGCCCGTAGCCCAGGACCTCGTCCTGCACCTCGTTGCAGAAACGCTCCTTCTCCCCCCTGTTGAGAGGGACGACGGAGCCGACGTCCGCGAGTATCCCTTCTGTCGCCTTCCTTATCTCGCTTTTCAGGACCCTCTCGTCCAGGCCCTCGATAAGGGCGAGGTCGAGGGTGTCGATCAGCTTCTCGTGGACCCTCGACTTCAGGTCGTTGTACTCGTTGCTTGTCTGGAAGTCTTCCATTCGATCGTCACCACTCCCCTATATCGTCAACCCAAGGAAAGTCCTCTTCGCGGGTTTCTTCTCCTCCCTGCCCGCGACAGACATCGCGAGGTCGGCCATCTTCAGGGATACCTCCGCCTTGCGGTCGACGGCCGTCAGGGGCTTGCCCTCGTTGATGGCGGCCATGGCGGTCCGGTAGTCGTTGGGGACGCACCACTCGATGCTCCTGCCGAGCAATTTTTCCGCCTCCTTCAGGAAAACCGTGTCTTTCTTCGTAAACCTGTTGACCACGATGTCGACCGCGGCCGTATAGTCCGACTCCCGGAAGAGCTTCTGGAGCCGGTTCGCGTTGATGACGCTGGAAAGCGTCAGCTGCGTGATGACGAGCACCCGGTCGGAGAGCTTCAGGATCGAGCGCGACACGTCGTCGAGACGCCTGCCCCCGTCCACGATGATATACCGGAAGAGGCCCTGCATGAGGCGGATCAGGCTCTCCATCACCTTGCCCATGTCCTCTTCCTCCGCCGGCATCTGGGGTGCGGGCAGCACGTACAGGCCCGATTCGTGCTTGAAGAGGATCGTCATCAGGTAGGTCCCGTCGAGCCGGGAGATGTTCTTCGATATCTCCACCCAGTCGACGGGGCGCTCGATGTTGAAGAAGAGCGGGGCGTCCCCGAAGACCTCGTTGACGTCGATGAAGGCCACCGCGTCGGGTCCCTCTATGGACGCGAGGCTCATCGCCAGGTTGGCGGCCACGGTGGACGTGCCGACGCCCCCTTTCGAGCCGATGGCATAAATGAGCTTCCCTTCTTTTGCCGGCTGTTCGTCATCCTTCAGGACGTTCTTCTCTTCCCTGACCCTCATCAGGGTCTCTTTCACCTCGTTGAAGTCGAGGGGCTGGCGGAAGAACCCCTTCGCCCCGATCTTGAGGGCTTCTATGAGCACCTTCGGGTCCATGTGCGACGACGTGAAGAACACGTTTTTCGTCATGTGTGAGGCGAGGGCGTCGCGCGCGAAGCCGATCTCCCGGTCCGCGTTGCCGTTCACTTCCACCACGAGGAGATCGTACGGGCCGGTCCCGCCATTGTGTTCAACCGTGAATCCCGGCAGGGAGGAGATGATCCCCTCTAACTCCTTCCCCACGGCCTCGGTTTCCATCTTGAGCCCGCAGCGCATGTTTCCCGTTCCCATGTTACCCTCCCTTTGCGGTCACTGTAGGAGCCGCAATGTAATATCCTTTGCAATGAGGTTGAATATCGCCTGCAGCTGGCTCGAATTAGGGGCCACATACGCGTAATTCGGCCCGCTCGACACACTGTTCAGAAAGTTCGTGTCGATGCCGCCATTGCCCTGGAGCCCTATCGTGTAGATCATTACCCCTCTCGCTTTGAGCGCATTCGCGTAGGCGACGGCCATACTCGCGGCTGTCGTGTGGACGTAGCCTGCCAGCGCCGTGCGCGGCCCCGGATTACCCTGGGGGATGTCGCAGTAGCCCGCGGTGGTGTAGGGGCTCGGCGGGACATACGCGGCGAACGGCGTCGCCCAACTCGTCGAGTAAACGTATGAGGGATTCCGGGTCGTGCCCTGGTTCACTCTGCACGTGGTCTCGTTTTGACCGAGACCCGTCTGGACGGCGTTCACCGCCAGGTCGTTTCCCGTCGTCGGGTCAGAAAGATTGGGATAGATGTCGTACCACTGGTTCGAGCCGCTCGTCACCGTGCAGGCGACCGCGTCGTAGGCCCTGTTTCCGCTCACGAAGGTGCTGCGGAACGCCGTCGGCTGACCGTCGGTCATGAACACGATGTACTGCTGCTTCCGGTCTGACGCCGCCATGCCCGTCTGGTCGGGGAGCTGCGCGCCCGCCTGGGCGATCGCGTCCTCCGAGTTCGTCGCCCCTTTCGCCGTGATCGCGTTGATGAGGCCCTGCATGGACGTCACGAAATTCGTCTCCAGCGGCACCTTGAGGAGCGCTGCCGTCGCGAACGTCACCAGGCCCATCATATCTTCGCTTTGAGTGGGCGTGAAGAAAGAGAGGAAGCTGTTTGCCGCCGTTTTCAGGTTCGAGATGGGCGTGCCCGACATGGAGCCGGAAGTGTCGAGGACCATCATGATCTGGACGTGGTTCTTCTGGGCAACTCCCATCGCCGACACGGGGACCACCGTTACGCCGAAGATCTGCGTGATGACCCCGGGGGCTGAGGCGCTTCCCGTCACGGTGACCTGCGAGGTGTTGGAGGTGACCGCATAGACGGCGGCGCCGGCGCCGCTGCCGGCCGTTCCCAGATATCCGGGCGCGAAGTTGGCGTCCCCGAAATCCTGGGCCAGGGCGGCCAGGTTGAGGTTCGGCGACGCGATGTTCGCCGCGCCCGCGAGCGCCGCCGCATCGACCGCCTTCGAGAGCTCGGCCCTCATGACGTACCAGGTGCCCACCTCTATCCCGAGGGCGACGAAGCCCATGAGCGCCGTCAGCAGGAGCGTGAAGCTGACGATTGCCGTGCCTCTTTGGTTGCCGGCCGTGCGTCTTTTCATCACAGCCCCCCGGATATGCAGAAAATCGCCTTGCTGCCGATAACGGTGGGAGCGCCCAGCAGACCGGGGATAAAGCTCGCGAGAGGCGTCATGGGGGTGTATTGATAGAAGACCTCGACCACGGTGACGCCGAGGATATCGGCCACCCTGTTCGCGGCGTTGTAGACGAGGTGGTTGTATATCGCTCCGGTGAGTCCCAGGTCCGTTGCGCCGGTAGTTATCCCGCTCGCCGCGGACAGGTTCCCCGTGCTTATCTGGGAGGCGATCACCGGGTCGGGCGAATTCGCGCTCGTGCCCGCCGTTATGGTAGTCACGTAGATTTTCCCCGACCCGACCAGGTCTATAGGCGACGACGAGGACGTGAGGTAGGTGAGCAGGTCGGTCCCCGACTTGAGGTCGCGGGAGGCGAGGTTCGCGCCCTCCCGGCTGACGTTCGTGACGACGAGCCGTGCTTCCAGCGGCCAGCCGATGTCCACTATGGCGAAAATCATCGCGCAGAGGACCGGCAGGATGAAAGCGAATTCGAGGGTCGCGATCCCCCTGGTGCCTGTCGTCGTGACGTGTCTGTTCATCGGCCGCCTCGCTTTAGTTTCCAAACAGCTCGTTCCTGTACGTCGCCTGGGCCGTGATCGTCGAGACCCCGCCGGGAAAGAACGTCCCGATAAAGGGGGTGAAGAAGGTATAGTTGTACGTCGTCACCACCCTCATGTAGTCCCCTGCGTTCCCCGCGTTCTGCTGACCGGTCCAACCCGTCGGGTCGCCGTAGGTGCCGGTGATCGGGAATATGCTGATCTGCATAGCGGCGGCGGGAATGCCCGCGAGGGCCGCCTCGTTCTGTACCTCCTGCGTGATCGATGCCGCCCTGGTCATCGGGGCGCCGTTCGTCCCGTTGAGGGTCCCTCCCACCGTGGCGAGCCTCACGCCTTCCCTCGTGGCAAACTGGAGCGTGTGCTGGACGAACAGGTAGTAGCCCATGTCGAATATACCGAAGAGGAGAAAGGCGAAGACCGGCAGGATCAGGGCAAACTCCAGGGCGGTCGTCCCGCGGTTGTTCTTCGTGAAAGGCATGGCTCTTCTCCTCATCGTCCGCCTTATTTGAACGTGCCTCCCTGGGCCGCAAGGGGGATTATGTAACCCTGCTCGGTTTCGGCCGGCCTTTCCAGGCCCTTGAGGTACCTCTCGTAGACTTTCGACGCCTCCGGCGCGAGCATGCCCGTCACCGGCCTCGTATTGAGCGCCGCCTCGGGGTGGAGCGTCTGGCCCGCGAGGGCCAGGTTGTACGAGGTCGTGTAATCCGCCTCTATGCGGGCAGGATTGCCGACCGCGCATCCCGCGCATAACGCCGCCAAAGCCGCCAGCAGCCATGTCTTCTTCATCTCGTCTCCTCCTTGCCGGGCAGCATGTAGCCGAAATCGCCTTCCAGCCCGCCTTTCCTTATCGCCGGCGGCGATGCCGGGGCTTGCCTCCCGCCATCCCTGCCTTCGACCCGGCCTTCCAGGTAGAACTCGAAATCATTGGGCTCCACGTAGGCGTCCGTCGGGAGTGTCTGTCTCGACATATCGAGGGGCTTGACCAGGTGCGGCGTCACGATGATGACCAGCTCCGTCTCGCTCCTCGCAAAAGAGGAGCTTCTGAAGAGGGCGCCGAGGATAGGGATATCGCCTAACAGGGGGAATTTCTTTATGTCCTCCTTGACCTCTTCCCGGAGCAGCCCCGCGATGGCGAAGCTCTGGCCGTCGGCCAGCTCCACCGTGGTCGATACCCTCCTCGTCGTGATGCTCGGGATGATGAACCCCTGGAGGGAGACGGCCTGTGAGAAGTCGAGCTCCGAGACCTCGGGGGCGACGACCATGTTGATCCTGCCGTCGGAGAGCACCGTCGGGGTGAAGACGAGGCCCACACCGAAGGGCTTGTACTGGATGGTGATGACGGGGGCCGATATGCTCGCCTGGGGCACGGGGACGGGGAACTCGCCTCCCGCGAGGAAGTTCGCCGATTTGCCGCTCATGGTGATCAGCGTCGGCTCGGCCAGCACGCGCAGGAGGCCGTTATCCTTCAGGGCGTCTATGGCGACCGCCCAGGATGCGCCGTTCGCCACGAAGCCGAGCAGGCCGTTCACCGTGCTCGAAACGGAAAGGGGATTGCCGGGAAATCCGTTCGAGGGCAACGCGGTCAGGCTGTCGAGAAGCGAGACGCCGAATTGCCTGCCGCTCGAGCTCACGGTGGCGAAGTTGATGCCGAGCTGCCTGCTGAGCGTCCGGGACATCTCGGATACCCTGACCTCCAGCATCACCTGCTGGACACCGGCGATCTCCAGGAGGTTGACCACCCTCGGCTTGCCGTCCCTGTCGCGCAGCGCATAGGACTGGGCGATCCCGACGGCTTCCGTCATGTAGCCGGGGCCGGACACCGTCCCCGAAAGGGTGATGCTGCCCTGGGCAGCCGCTACTTTGATGCCGGTTTGGTCCGGCAGGACTTCGTGCAGCTTCATCTTCAGCCCGGACACGTCGGGTGTCACCTCCACGTTGAAGGTCGCGGTGATCCTGTCGGCCTCTCCCCACAAGGTAAGGTTCGTCAGTCCCGGCGTTTTGCCCGTGACATATATTTGCGTGGGCGACAGGGCGAGGGCATCCGCGATATCGGGCGCGGCGATGGATATCCTCTTCACCGGCAACCGCGTCCTCATGGTGAGAGATTTGCCGGCGACGATGGTGATGTTCTTTGCCGGCGCCCCTTCATCGACCACGGCTGCCACGGCCGCGCCCCCGCCGGGGGATGCACTAATCGGCCTGCCGGGCGCGTCGATGATCTCCTGAGCGCCTGTCGTCACCTCGCCTCGCGCGATACCGCAGACGGAGACTGCGAGCAGCAGCGCCGCGGCCGCGAGGCCGGCAATTCTTCTCTTCTCGCACATGTTATTCTCCCTTCTCGAATTTGAAGGCGCTCACCACCGCGCCCCTGATGATGTCGACGGAGTCGGCTATTTGCAGCCGGGGTGCGTCCATGGCGGCCTTTATAGCCCTGACCACCGGTTTTGCCTTGATAAGGGCCTGTGCCGGCTCCTTTATCGCCGCCGACGGCATGAGCTGCGCCACGGTGGCGCCCTTCGTGACTACCTGCGCGGAATCCGCCTGGTTCCTAAGGGCGAGCGTCAGCTTCCCTTCCGTCGCCGCGAGGGCCAGCCTCTCCCCTTCGTCCGCGCTCACCTCCAGGGTGATTACATCGACCGGGGCCTGTCTCTCCGCCTTGCCCGTCTTCTCCACTTCGGCGCCCGCCGCGAGGACCAGCACGTTCTCGATCACCGTTTTCGTGGCCGGCGTCGGGTCGTTGCCCATCCTGTTGAAGGTGGCGAGGACGTCGACCCTGTTGCCGGGATGTATGAAGCCCGATACGCCGATCACCTTATCCACTTTCACCGCCATGGCCCGCCTCGAAGGTTTGATGACCGCGGCGATGCCGCCCGCCTCGCTCGTCCTCGGCGCAAGCTGGGACTCGAAGATCGGCTCGTTCGCCCTCACGGGGTAGACGAGGGTCCTGCCCTGGATGCCGGCCGTATCGGGGAAATAGCCTGCCGGCAGGGTCCGCTTGAGAAAGGGCACCGCTTTGACGCTTTCCTTCGCGATCGTCGTGCCCCAATTGAGGTCGGATGCCGCGACCACGACAAACTGGGTCTCGGCCGAGAGCCTTTGCGCCTTCGCGCTCCCCCGCATATAGCCGTAGCTTAAGATGCCGGCCATCAAAGCCGCCATTATGCCGATGCCGAATATGACCTTGCTCTTCATCATCGATTAAACTCCCACCACTTCTATTAGTGAGGCCGGATGCCTTCTTTCGCGCGAAGCGCTTCCCCGGCCCGTCACAAGAGACCTCCCACGCGCGCCAACAGCGTACCCGCGGCGATGGCCACCGCATAGCGAAGAACGGGTTGCTCCCCGGCCGCGGGCCGCATACACGGCATCGCTCCCGTGCAGTAGAAAAATCCCAGCATCGTGCCATAATGAAGCATGGCCTCTTTCGACCGGGCGCGAACGGCGAGGAGGCCGAGGGCGTAGACGCCGCCCGCCATCGCGCTGAAGAGAAATGCCATGAAGACCTCTTTCGGGCCGAGGAGCGCGCCGAGCGCTCCCATGAGCTTCACGTCGCCCGCTCCCATCCCACCGGCGATATAAAAGGGCAGGAGGCAGGCCATGCCCAGCATCAGTCCCTCGATGCCCCCCATGAGTCCCCAGGCCCCTTCCGCACCGAAGCGATAAACCATGGCCACGGCGGCGGCAGGGAGGGTAAGCCAGTTCGGTATGCGCCGCGACCTGACGTCCATGAAAGCCGCGACGAGCAAAAGGGGGACGAGTATCCCGTAGAAGATCGTTGTCACTGACTTGCTCCTTTCAAGGAGAGGAAGGAAGAGGGGGCACGCCCCCTCTTCCGCCGGCTCTACTTCAAGTTTCCCGCAATCCTCGTGAAAACCGTCGTGAGTCCCCCGCTCAACTGCGCCATTACCGCGACGATGGCCGTGCAGATGGCTGCGGCGATAAGTCCGTACTCCAGGGACGTCACGCCCTGCTCGTCCTTCCAGAACCGTGCTACACTCTTCATTTCATAACCCCCTACTATGGATTTGCTGTGCGTTTCCACGCACAGTCTTACAATTGCGCTTATAACCTTATCGGCACCGGACTTAAAAACATTAGGGCGTCACAAGACCCGCAGCCGGGCATCCGGCATGGGGGCAGGAAGGAATCAGGAGGCAGCGGGATAATGCAGAAAGCACAGAGGAATAGCCGGAAATCCGGTGAGGGACGAAATCCCGGAGACTTTTCTTACGTTCCCGCCGGTGACCCGCAACCAACGCATGTCGCTTTGGTTTTTCGGCAGAGACATCGAAAGTCCGCATTGCCGGTCGAAATAGTGCAACCGAAGGCTCACTCGTCCAGCACCTTTCTGATTGTCTTTGCTATCTCCCTCTTCGTCAGAGGTTTCATCGCAAAGGGCCTGATGCCTGCCGCTTTGGCCTTATCCTCACCGACCGCATAACTGAAGCCTGTACACATGATAATGGGCATATCCCGCCTGAGAGCGAGGACCTCTCTCGCAAGATCGACCCCTGTCATCTCCGGCATAGTCTTGTCTGTAATAACAAGATCGAACCGGGATGAGTCCGCCGTGAAGAGCGCAAGCGCTTCCTTGCCGTTCATCCGGGACGTCACCTCGTAGCCGAGCTCCGCGAGCATGTCTTCACCCATCTCCCCTTCGACTATCACGGCATGCTCCATCAGATCACGACGAAGAGGTCCTTTTTCAAGCTGTTTCTGGCGCCTCTAGGGATAGGAACAGACATCCTGGTTGATCGAATGCCCACGGGGGCGATGCCGCCGTGGGCATTTCTTTGCACCGGGCAAGGCTCACTGTCTCGTATGCTTCCGGCAGACAGAGGCAGCTTCTCGCCTCGAACGGCTCTCTTCCCGGTCCGAACGATGCGGCGTAACCGCTGTCACAATTCATGACGCCACGGTCGCTTCCACGAAATGTTCCTCCCGGTCATCGACAAGGGGTATCTCCTTCCCTTCCTGCACGACCCCATCCACGGAGATGGCTGTTGCCCCGATTTCCCCTGCCTGTCGTTGCCGGACCTTTATATGGTAGGTGGTTTCACGGAAGCGGTAGCGCACGGTGAAGCCATCCCATTCAGCGGGGAGACAGGGCGCAAAAGACAGCTTGTCCACCTTGAGCGTGAGACCAAGGAGTGATTCCACGATAAGGCGGTACATCCATGCGGCCGATCCCGTGTACCAGGTCCATCCCCCCCTTCCCGTGTGCGGCGGGACGGCATAGACGTCAGCCGCGACGACATAAGGCTCGACCTTGTACCGATCTACACCGCGGGCGGACTTCCCGTGGTTTACCGGGTTGATCATCGCCAGAAGCTCCCACGCCCGCCGGCTGTCGCCAAGTTCGGCAAATGCCATGGCCGCCCAGATCGCCCCGTGGGTGTACTGTCCGCCGTTTTCCCTCACGCCGGGGAGGTAGCCTTTGATGTAACCCGGGTTCAGGTCGGACTTGTCGAAGGGCGGGTCCAAAAGCTGGACGAGCGCGTCGACAAGTCCGACCAGGTGCGTATCGACCGCGTCCATTGCCATGCGGGAACGGGCGGCATCACCCGCACCCGAGAGCACGGACCAGCTTTGCGCTATCGAATCGATCCGGCATTCAGGGTTTTCCGCCGAGCCGAGGGGCGTGCCGTCATCGAAGTAGGCGCGGCGATACCACTGCCCATCCCACCCGTTCTGTTCGATGCTGCTGCGGAGCCTGCCGGCCTCGCTCTCACACTGCGTGCAGAAATCGAGATCATTCCTGGCCCGCGCGAGCCGGGAGAACCGGCCAAGCACGTCACACATGAAAAACGCCAGCCAGACACTCTCGCCTTTGCCTTCACGACCCACCATGTTCATGCCGTCGTTCCAGTCGCCGGAACCGATGAGGGGAAGGCCGTGCTCACCTTTCCTGAGGCCCCGATTGATGGCCCGCACACAATGATCGTAGAGGCTGGCCGTCTCGGCCGACCTGCCGGGAAGGTCATAATAGGAGTCTTCCTCCGGGTTGACCGGGCGTCCTTTGATGAAGTGAACCGGTTCGTCCAGCACCCCCGTGTCGCCTGTACCCTGGACGTAGCGGCACGTTGCGAGGGGGAGCCAGAGGAAGTCATCGGAACAGTGGGTACGCACCCCGCGGCCCGCCGGTGGGTGCCACCAATGCTGTACATCTCCTTCGGTAAACTGGCGGCCCGCGCAGGTGAGCAGGTGCTCCCTCACCAGGCGGGGCTCGGCGTGGACGAGGGCCATGGTGTCCTGCAGCTGGTCCCGGAAACCGAAAGCGCCGCCCGACTGGTAGTAGCCGCTTCGCCCCCAGAGACGACAGGCGAGCGTCTGGTACAGGAGCCAGCCGTTGGCGAGGAGGTTGACGGACTTGTCCGGCGTCTCCACCTGGACCGTGCCGAGCGTCCGGTTCCAGTAGCGCCACACCCCGTCGAGCGCCTCTCTCGCCGTAACGGAGTCACGGAAGCGGCGGGCGAGACCGGCTGCGTCATCGCCATTCTGCGCGGAGCCAAGGATGAAGACGATCTCCCGTTCTTCTCCATCGTCGAGATCGAAGGTTACCTGTATCGCGCCGCACGGGTCGAGCGCGGCCCCGACCCTGCCGGAAAGGCGTGACCGGCTCATGGCGGCGGGGTGGCCGGGGTGGCCGTTACGGCCGAGGAACTCGGTGCGGTCGCCGGTCACGGTCCGGGCACCGTTATCCACGCTAAAAAAGGCGACCTGGTTAGCGAATTCCGTATTGTAGGGATTGCGGGCCAGGAGCGCGCCCGTTTGCGGGTCGATTTCCGTCACGACGTGCATGACCGATTTGGGCCGCACATCCCCCAGCACCCATTCCACATATCCGGTCGCCGACAACCGGCGCGACCGGCCCGAACGGTTGCGCACCTTCAGGACAGTGAATTTGACGGGTGCGTCCATGTCCACGTAGACCCACGTCTCGGAGGCGATTCCACGCTCGGCGTGCTCGAACACCGAGTAGCCGAATCCGTGCCGGGTCACATAAGGGGTGGCGCCCCGGGCGGGGAGAGGCATGGGAGACCAGAAATGGCCGCGCTCTTCGTCGCGCAGGTAAAAGGCCTCCCCTCCGGGATCGCTCACAGGATCGTTGTGCCAGGGGGTAAGGCGGAACTCGTGGGCATTCTCGCGCCACGTGTAGGCGGAACCGCTCTCCGAGACCACGGTGCCGAAGGCAGGGTTTGCCAGCACGTTTACCCACGGCGCCGGAGTCACCTGATCCTGGCCGGTTGAAATGACATACTCCC
>PLSJ01000397.1 GCA_003165115.1 Syntrophaceae bacterium
GGGGCGTCCGCGTTTATGGGTCCATCGGGCAGCCGGTCTATGGCGGACGCGATGATCCGGTTCGACTGGCGCATCTCCCTCACCCTCACGTCATACCGGTCGAACACGTCGCCGTTCTCACCCATGGGGACTTCGAACTCGAAATCTTCGTACGAAGAATAGGGGTAGGCCTTGCGCACGTCGTAATAGACGCCGGAGGCCCGGAGCACCGGTCCCGTGACCCCGAAGCTTATGGCGTCCTCTTNNCGACAGGCGCGCCACGTTCTTCGTCCGTTTGCGCCAGATGATATTATCCGTGAGGAGCGTTTCATACTCGTCGATCCTCCGGGGAAAATCTTCGACAAAGGCCTTGACCATCCCGGCGAATTCGGACGGCATCTCACGAGCGAGCCCGCCTATCCGGACGAAGCTCGGGGTGAGCCGCGCGCCCGTCACGTGCTCGACGATCTCCAGGATGGTTTCGCGCTCGCGGAACGCATAGAAAAGGAGGGTCATGGCGCCCACGTCGAGGGCGTGCGTGCCTATCCATATAAGGTGGGCCGCGATCCGCTGTAACTCCGCGAGGATCACACGAAGATACTGGCCGCGCTTCGGCACCTCTATCCCGCACAGCTTTTCCGCCGCGAGACAGTAAGCCAGGTTGTTCGCGAGACCGTTCGTGTAATCGAGCCTGTCCGTAAGGGTGAGCGCCTGGTGGTAGGTCCTGGCCTCGGCGAGCTTTTCCACGCCGCGGTGGAGGTACCCTATGAAGGGCGTCGCCTTGACGATGATCTCACCGTCGAGCTCCAGCAGGATCCTCAGCACCCCATGCGTGGCGGGGTGTTGGGGGCCCATGTTGATGGTCATATATTTCTTTTCTTCCGCCATTATCGCTCGGCCTTCTGCGGCGTCTCGTCCTCTTGTTCCAGTTTGACCACATAGGGCTCCTCGAACCCGTAGCCTTCGGTGGGGAAATCCTTGCGCAGGGGGTAGCCGTCGAAATCTTCGACGCTGAGGATGCGGCGCAGGTCGGGATGGTTCTCAAAGCTTATCCCGAACATGTCATATGCCTCCCGCTCGAGCCAGTCCGCGGCCCGCCACAGGTCGCTCACCGTCGGGACCGGCTCTCCGTCCGCCACGCGTACCTTGACGACGAGGCGTTCCTTCAACTGCAAAGAATTGAGCAGGTAGACCACCTCGAACCGGGGATCGCTGCCGTAGCGGTCGACGGCGAAGAGGTCCGTCATCATGGTGAAGCCCAAAGCCTCGTCCGTTTTCAGGAAAATGAGGACATCCCGCAAAGCGTCCTTGCCGGCGATGACGGCGCATGTGTCACCGGTCTGCTCGCAGGCGACTGAGGCGCCGAATTTGCCCGTGAGCCTGTCGATTGTCGAACCCGTTGCGCTCATGCCTTGCTTCCCGGCACGGTAACGAGCCTTCTGTTCTCGTCAAACATGCTCTCTTTTCCGATCTTTTCCTGAAGTTTTATCAGGCCGGCGATGAGGCTCTCCGGCCGGGGCGGACATCCGGGGATATAGACGTCGACCGGCACGATCCGGTCCACGCCCTGCACCACGCTGTACGTCTTGAATATGCCGCCGCTGGTGGCGCACGCGCCGTACGCGATCACCCACTTGGGCTCGGGCATCTGTTCGTAGATCCTCCGCACCACGGGCGCCATCTTCCTCGTCACCGTCCCTGCCACGATCATCAGGTCGGCCTGTCGCGGGGAAGGCCTGAAGACCTCCGCCCCGAACCGCGCCATGTCATGGGTGGCGGACGTGGCGATGATCATCTCCAGGGCGCAGCAGGCAAGGCCGAACGTCACCGGCCACAACGAGTTCTTCCTGGCCCAATTGACCACGTCATCGACGGTGGTGACAAGGACGTTCTTCTCTATTCCCATTCGAGGGCCCCTTTCTTCCATACATACAGGTAGCCGATGAAGAGGATCGCCATGAAGACGACCATTTCACCAAAACCGAACAAGCCGAGATGCTTCGCGGTCACCGCCCAGGGATAGAGGAAGAGTATCTCCAGGTCGAAAACGAGGAAGAGCATGGCCACGATGTAGTAGCGGATCGTCATCCTCGTCCTTGCCGGCCCCCTGCTCACCATGCCGCACTCGTAGGGGGAGAGCTTCACCTTCGCCTGCGTCCGGTTGCCGAGGACGTACGACGCGCCGACGATACCCGCGGCAATAGCAGCCGCAAGTCCTATCATGATCAGAACACCGATATATTCGATCATGTCTTCATTCCCTCATAGCGTTGTGATCTAATGAGGCTATTTTCGCCCATATCTTTCGGTCCGTCAAGTAAAAAATGCATACAATCCTGTTCGCCGTTTTATTCGCTCCACGAAATACCGGGTTTCCAACCGTGCGAACCCTTTTCGGGCGCCCAGGCGCCGGAATACGGCAAGCACAAAACGTGCCACACGCAATACCGTCAAATCAAAGGGACGGGAGTGAAAACGGCGGTCTCAACTATCACATCCGGCGGAAGATTCCGCCACATTTCTCAGTGGCGCCCACCGGGCGTCGCTTGAAGTAAAAGCCTAGAGGTCGTACCCCGGCTCCTTCGGCGCGGGAGGGGAGGCGGGCGCGGCCGGCGTTTCGGGCTGAGGGACAGGCTCGGGAGGGGCGGGTGGCGCAAAATCATCCGGGGGGAACCTTCGCATGGCCGATCCCATGAACTTCATCCATATGGGCAGGGCCACTCTGCCCCCGCTTTCCGCCTTGCCGAGCGACGTGCGCTGGTCGAACCCCGCCCAGACGCCTGTGCAGATATGGGGTGAATACCCCACGAAAAGGGCATCGTAGAAGCTATTGGTCGTGCCTGTCTTTCCCGCTACGGGATATCCGAGCCTGCTTGCGGCCTTTGCGGTGCCGTAGGTGGTTACCCCCTTCAACAGGGTGTTCATCTTAAAGGCGATGGATGCGTCGATGACGCTCGCCTTCTCCGGCCCGTGCTCTTCCAGCACCTCCCCCTGGCCGTCCTCGATCCGTCTTATCATGACCGGTTTCACCCTCGCCCCGCCGTTCGCAAAGGCCGAGAACCCCTTGACGAGATCGAGCAGGGTAAGGTTCGACGTGCCGAGGGCGATCGACAGGTCGTCTTCCACCTCCTCGTTGATGCCGAGGTCGCGGAGCACTTTCTTCACGGGGCCGACGCCCACCTCCTCCAGGAGGCGCACCGTTGCCGCGTTCTTCGAAAAGGCGATGGCATCGCGCAGGGTAATCGGCCCGCTGTACGTGCCGTCGTAGTTCTTCGGCACCCAGGTCTTGCCGCGGCCCCCTCCGTACGTCTTCGGCTCGTCCATGATGATCGAATCGAGGTCATAGCCTTTTTCGAGCGCGGCCAGGTAGATGAAGGGCTTGAAGGCGGAGCCCGGCTGCACCTTCGCGGACAGGGCGCGGTTGTAAGGGCTCCTCTCGAATTCCCGCCCCCCGACCACCGCATACAGGTACCCCGTATTCACGTCCATGCAGACGAGGGCGCCCTCTATGTCCGAGCTTCGTACGGGAGAAAAGAGGGGCGTTTTCTTCTTGTCGGCCCCGTCGTACAGCCCCTTTACCACATCGCCCGGCTTAAAGGGGAAATCGGACATTTTCATGAACCCCCTGTGCGTGCCGGCAAAGACCGCGTACCCCCCGGCGACCCTTTCGGAGACGAGGAGGCTGTAGGCCAAACCGGGGCTTAAAGGGGTGAGGGTGAGGTCCCTCTCGGCCGACTTCATGAGGCCCTCCCACTTCTTCCTGTCGAGGCGGTAAGAGACGCTGTACTCGCCCTGTCTCTCGTCGTAGGCCGCGAGCCCTTTTCTCACCGCGCTCTCCGCGGCGCGCTGAAACACCGGATCGACGGTCGCGTATACCTTCAGTGCCCTTCTCGCGAAAATGCCCCGGCCGTATTTGTCTTCCACGTACTTGCAGACGGCGCTCTTGAAATAGGTGTCGGCGAATATGCCGTCGTCCTCGGTCAGATGCGTCTTTTCCTTGAGCATGGCGTCTTTCTTCTTTTCGTCGACAAAGCCTTTTTTCCACAACTGGTCTATCACGTAGAGCTGCCGCATCCTTGCAAGCCCAGGGTGGCGCCTGGGGGTGTAGCGCGCGGGGGCCTGCACGAGGCCGGCGAGGAGCGCCGCCTCCGCCCTGCTGATCTCCCACACGTGCCTCCCGAAATAGACCTGGGACGCCGCCTCCACCCCATACACCCCTTGCCCCATATAGATATTATCGAGATAGACGTTCAGGATCTCCTGCTTCGTGAGGTACGTCTCCAGCCTGTACGCGAGGATGGCCTCCCGCACCTTCCTCATCATGCTCTTCTCCGGCCCGAGTATCAGGGCCTTGATCACCTGCTGCGTGATCGTGCTGCCGCCCTGGACGACCCTCCCGTGGATCACGTTCATCGCCAGCGCCCTGACGATGCTCTTGAACTCCACGCCCGCGTGCGTGAAAAACTCCGCGTCCTCGGCGGCAAGGAACGCCTCCCGTACGTGTTTGGGTATCTTGTTGTAGGGCACGGATATCTTGTTATCGGGCACCACCACGTAGACGACCTGGTCGTTGATGCCGTAGATCCGGCTCACGGGCTTGTTCGTCAGGTCCTTCAGGGCCTTAACCGAGGGGATCTCGGTGATGAGAAAAATGTAGAAACCCACTCCGACGAAGAGCAGGGAGAGCGCCACGAGGCCAAGGAGGTAAAGAGGAATCCGCTTCTTCTTCACGGGGATGTCCGGGGAGCCGCGCACTCGATCTTCACGTCGAGGGCCGCGGCGCCTTTACCTTGCGCAAAGACGCGGAGCGGGTTGATGTCGAGGCTTACGATTTCCGCATGGTCGACAAGAAGCTTCGAGACGGCGAGGAGGGCGTCTACGAGGGCGTCCGTGTCCGCACGCGTGGTCCCGCGCGCACCCGCGAGCAGCGCCGCGCCTTTTACCTCCCCGATCATCAGGCGCGCCTCCGCCTCGTCTATGGGCGCGACGCGCACCGTCACGTCCTTCAGGACCTCGACGAATATCCCGCCGAGGCCGAACATGACGACCGGACCGAACTCGGGGTCCCGTTTGCCGCCGATGATGGTCTCCACGCCGTCGCCGGCCATCGCCTGGAGGAGATAGACCTCGGCCGCCATGGCGTCGAAGGCTTCGTTCAGCTCCCCGTCACTCCCGATATGCAGACGGACGGCGCCAGCCTCTGTCTTGTGAAGGATGAAGGGCTCGGCCGCCTTCAGGACGACAGGGTATCCTATCCTGTGGGCCGCCTCCATGGCGTCCGCCCGGTTTGTCACCAGCTCCTGCCGCACGACCGGCAGGCCGTAGGCCCGCATGAGGTCGAGCGTCCCGGCCGAGGACAAAATCCGGGAAGGACCCGGCGTGTCGCCGGCGGGAAGTGCGTCGATCGGCCCGACGGACGCGGCCCGGCGCGGCCCGGTCTGCTTCCCGTAATGGGCCAGCGAACGGCGGAGGGCGCCCAGGGCTCGCTCCGGCGCGGAAAACCACGGGAAGGACGCAAAGTACTTCAGGGCGAACCAGTCGGCCTTATCGGGCACCATGCAGAGGACCGCGGGCTTTCCGTACTCACGTGAAAGGCGTTCCATGCCCGCGATCATATCGAAGGTCCCCGGCTTGTCGAAGGCGTAGTCGTAGAAGAAGATGACGCCGTCCACGGTCGGCTCCCTGAGCGCCATCCCTGCCACTTCCAGGAAAACGGACTCGTTGTACACGTCGCCCAGGTCGAGGGGGTTCGTGTTCTTGATGACCCCTGCCTTCGCCTCTTCCCGGATGCGGAGCGAAAAAGCGGGCGGCAGCGGCGGGAGGGTGAACCCATGCCGGTACGCCTCGTCCGCGAGCGTGACCGCCTGGCCGCCCGAGCGCGACAGGGCGACGAGGTTCGGCCCCTTCATCGGGGGGAGGTC
>PLSJ01000089.1 GCA_003165115.1 Syntrophaceae bacterium
ATAGTCCAAATGCGTTTGCCCTGGACGGACAGGCTCTTCTGTTGAAATAGTCCTTTGCCTATGATAGATTACGTCGGTATTATTGCTCTTTGTGCATATGAATATCAGGAAAACGTTAGAGGACAGGGAGGAGAAAAACCTCTCCCCATACGCGCAGAAGAGTCGCCATACCAGGGGACGGCTGAAGGAAGAGGTGCCCTGCGATATAAGGCCGGCGTTTCAGCACGACCGCGACAGGATCGTCCATTGCAAGGCCTTTCGCAGGCTGAAGTACANNGGCCACGATCTCGGCCATACGCCGTTCGGTCACGCGGGGGAGGCGACGTTGCACAGGCTCCACCCGGACGGTTTCCACCACAACGAGCAGAGCCTGAGGGTGGTGGACGTCCTGGAAAGGGAAGGACAGGGTCTCAACCTGACTATCGAAGTGAGGGACGCGATCCTGAAGCACTCGAAAGGCCGGGGCGCGATCGTTGTCAGGGAGGAGGCGGACAAGCCCCTGACCAGAGAGGGGGAGGTCGTCAGGGTGGCGGACGTGATCGCCTATATCAACCACGACATTGATGACGCCATAAGGGGCAGCGTGATGACGCTCGACGACCTGCCCGGCCGGTGCCGGAAACTTCTCGGTGACACCCATTCCCAAAGAATCGACCGCATGGTGCGGGCGGTAATAGAGGAGACGCTGAAGACCGGCGCATTATCCATCGAGCAGGAGATCGAAGAGTGCATGACGGAGCTTCGGGATTTCCTCTACGAGCACGTCTACGAGAACAGCACGGTCCACGACGACTTCGAGAAGTGTTCGAAGATTATCGAGGACCTTTACCATTACTTCATGGAAAGGCCCGGCCCCTTTCTCGAAGAGGCCGGGTACGGGTCGTTTTATGCGTCGCCTTCCACCTGCGTCTGCGATTATATCGCGGGAATGACCGATCGCTACGCGTTTAACCTCTTCGAGAAGATATTCCTTCCCATACCCTGGAAGATGCCCGTTTAGAGGGAGTGAGACAATGAGAAGAACAATAGTCGTTGCGGACAGGGACGAGAAGCTGCAGCAAGGTTTTATGACCATATTCTCGAAGGAAGACTACGACATCCTCTACGCGCCGAACGGCAGGGAGGTCGAAAAGATCGCGGCAAGGCTGAGCCCCGATATCTACCTGGTCAACGTCAACCTCCCGAAGATGAACGGCATCGAGGTCCATAAGAAGCTGCAGAAACAGGGGTATCTCGACAGGGCAAGTTTCTTCTTCCTGAAAGACGAGGCCGACGCCACCGAGCTTCTGGGGTACCAGGCCGATGGCGTCATAGAGAAACCGATCAATTTTTTCAGGGTCTACGAGGCTATCACGAGCGAGGACGACGTGATCGAACTGACCGATCTCGTGGAGGAAAAAGAAGAGGTTGTCCGGCCGCAGGCCAAGGAACAGCGCGCCGTTCCGAGCGCACCCGCTCCTCACCCGGCCGAGGCGGAGGAAGAACCCGCGTCGAGGGTGGAAGAGACGAAAGAGGCGTCAAGCGAAGAGGCAGAGTTGCAGAGCATGATCGGAAGGCAGTTGCGGCATGCGATGGATACCGTCCGGGACAACGCCGTCTGTGTCAAGGAGATGGAAGGTCCCGCCGACGCGGGTGTCCCCCAATCGGAGCTCGAGCAGCAGTTCAAGGCGGTGCTCAGCCAGGCGCTGGAAGAGGCGGCAAACAAGCTCTCGAGCCGGCTCGCCCCCATCATGACACAGTACGTCGAAGATTATGTCAAACAGATGCTCTTGGAGATCACCGAAAAGGTGATCAGGGAAGAGATAGACAAATTATTGAAGGAGTCCGTCGCGTGATAGACAAGGTCTACGATCCGAGGCAGGTGGAGCAGAAATGGTACCGGGTATGGATGGAAAAGGGTTATTTCACCGCGGAGAGCACATCCGGGAAACCGCCTTTTTCCATCGTGATACCGCCTCCCAACGTGACGGGTGTCCTGCACATGGGCCATGCCCTCAACAATACCCTTCAGGACATCGTGGTGCGCTTCAAGAGGATGTCCGGCTTCAACACGCTCTGGCTGCCCGGCACCGACCACGCGGGCATAGCCACGCAGAACGTGGTCGAGAGGGAGATCGCCAAGGAAGGTCTCAGCGCGGAAGGGATAGGCAGGGAGGAGTTCATAAAGAGGGTCTGGGAGTGGAAGGAGAAATCGGGCGGCGTTATCATCGAGCAACTGAAGCGGCTCGGCGCTTCCTGCGATTGGACGCGCGAGCGGTTCACCATGGACGAAGGCCTGAGCCGCGCGGTGCGGGAGGTATTCGTCAGGCTCCATGAAGAAGGACTCATCTACCGGGGGAACTATATCATCAACTGGTGCCCCCGCTGTAAGACCGCCTTGTCCGACGTGGAAGTGGAGCACGAAGAGACAAAGGGACACCTCTATTACATCAAGTACCCTCTCGCCGGAAGCGATGGCTTCCTCACCGTCGCCACGACGAGACCCGAAACCATGCTCGGTGATACGGCCGTCGCCGTAAATCCGGTTGACCCCAGGTACGCCTCGCTGGTCGGAAAAGAAGTCATTCTTCCCCTCGCCCGCAAGAAGATCCCCATAATCGGCGATGCCTATGTGGACATCGCCTTTGGAACCGGGGCGCTTAAGATAACGCCGGGCCATGACTTCAACGACTTCGAGATCGGCAGGAAGCATAATCTCGGCGTGGTAAAGGTCATCGATGACGGCGGCCGGATGAACGAGCAGGCATTGCAGTATAGCGGAATGGACCGGTTCGAGGCGAGGGAGCGCGTTATCGGGGACCTCCGCGCGGAAGGTCTGTTGGAGCGGATAGAAGACTACCCGCTCGTCATCGGAAGATGTTACCGCTGCAAGACGATCGTGGAGCCCATCGTCTCGCTCCAGTGGTTCGTTTCCATGAAACCCCTGGCGGCGGCCGCGCTCGCTGCGGTGCGCGACCACCGGGTGACGATTATCCCCGAGATGTGGGAAAAGGTCTACTTCGAGTGGATGGAGAACATCAAGGATTGGTGCATATCGCGCCAGATTTGGTGGGGACACCGCATCCCGGTCTGGTACTGCGACAAGTGCAACGAATCTTACGTGTCACGGCAGGACGTGACCGCGTGTCCCACGTGTGGGGGGCCGGCGAGGCAGGAATCGGACGTGCTTGACACCTGGTTCTCATCGGGCCTGTGGCCCTTCTCGACGCTCGGCTGGCCCGATGAGACAGAGGACCTCAAAACCTTCTACCCCACTTCCCTGCTGGTGACGGGTTTCGATATACTCTTCTTCTGGGTCGCCCGGATGATCATGATGGGCCTCCACTTCATGGGCGACGTACCGTTCGGGCACGTGTACATCCACGCCCTCGTGAGGGACGCCGCGGGCAAGAAGATGAGTAAATCCAAGGGGAACGTGATCGACCCGCTCGTCATGATCGACCAGTACGGCACCGACGCCTTCCGGTTTACCTTCGCCATGCTCGCCGCCCAGGGCAGGGACATACTGCTCTCGGAGGAGCGCATCGAGGGAAGCCGGAACTTCGTCAACAAGGTCTGGAACGCCGCCCGCCTGACCGTCTCTTTGCTTGAGGACAAGACGTTCTCGCCGGAAGCCGCTCCCTCCGAGTTTCTCCCCGATAAATGGATCAGGTCGCGCCTCCAGCGGACGACGAGGGAGGTATCCGAGGCGATAGACGCCTATCGGTTCAGCGATGCGGCCCACAGCCTGTACAGTTTTATCTGGCATGAGTTCTGCGACTGGTACCTGGAGTTGATCAAGCCGAACCTCTACGGCAAGGTGACGGTCTTCGACACAGGCGCCACCGCGTCCACCCTCTACTCGACCCTTACCGATATGCTCAAGCTGCTCCACCCATTCATGCCCTTTGTGACGGAGGAGATCTACCAGAAGCTGCCCTACAGGAAAGATGAGAGCATCATGATCTCGGCCTTCCCGCGGGTCGATGCCACCCAAGTGGATGAGGCAAGCGAGGCGCAGATGGGCGTGGTCATGGGCATCGTCGACACGGTGAGGAACATACGGGGCGAGATGGGCTTTCCTCCCGGCGCGAAGGTCGAGGTACTGATCCGGGAATCCGGCCGCCGGCCTCTTCTCGATGCCTACGGGTACTACATCAAGGAGCTGGCCCGGGCATCCGATATCTCCTACGTGACCGGCGAGGCGCCGAAGAGGGCTGCCCTCGGCATGTTTCAGGACGTCGAGATATTCGTCCCCATCCGGGACATCGAAGTCATCAACCGGGAAAGGGCAAGGGTGGAGAAGGAGCTTACCCGGATCGCATCCGAGATCGACCGGTCTTTCAACAAGATAAACAACAGGGCGTTCAGGGAAAAGGCGCCCGATGCCGTACTGGCGAAAGAGGAAGCGACTTTCGAAGAGCTTCGTTTGAGGCGGGAAAAGCTGCTTGCGAGCAAGGGGATGTTGGAAGAGCTTCTGAGGAGTTGATGGCGCTCGATTTCTCCATTGTCGACAACTTCGTCGCCGAATACAGCGAAACCATGCACGATAAGACGCTGCTGCGTCACGACCGCTACAATATCCTGGCACGGCTCAGGGAGACCTTGTGGGAGGCCCTGAGAAAGAGTGAGCGCTTCGAGACGGAGTTTTCGAGGGTCCTCGACGTCATCGATGCGACACGGGACTTCGACGCGCTGCGGAGGTACCACCTCGCCTCGGTGGCGGGCATAAGGATCTATTTTGAAGAGGAACAGGCGATCGCCGATGTGCATGATCTGTTCCGCATCATAAGGGACCGGCTGACAATACGGGTGCTTAACCTCGTGGAGGAAGAAATGGCGACCCTCGGCTTTGGGCCGCCGCCCTCCCGCTACTGTTGGATCGGCCTCGGTAGTGAAGGCCGGGACGAGCAGACGTTCGTGACCGATCAGGACAATATGCTCGTTTACGACGCCGGGCCGGAGGCCAGGATAACCGACGACCTGAAAAAGCGGTTTATCGGGCAGGAACGGCAGGAGGGGGCCTCTTCATCCGCCCTCCTGAATTACTACTACGGGGAATTCGGCACACGGGTCACGGAAAGGCTTCACGAGACCGGGTTCGAGAAATGCAAAGGGGGCATCATGCCCTCCAACCAGAAGTGGCGCGGCTCCGAAGAAGACTGGAAAGCCAGGATCGAGGAAACCCTGACCCGGGGGGGAGGCGCCTTCGAGCTTCTCGATCTCATCATCCTCACCGATGCCCGCGTGATCCATGGCGACCGGGTGCAATTCATGCCGATCCTCGATCACTTTTTCTCCCTCCTGAAAGAGAACAGGCGCGTCATGAAGCAGATCACGGAAGCCTCCGTCATGATGCCCACCGCCCTCGGGTTCTTCAACAAGTTCAAGGTGGAGACAAGCGGTGATTACAAGGGCAAATTCAATCTGAAGGTCTTCGGATGGTCGCCCCTCGTCATGTCCGTCCGGGCCCTTTCCCTCGCCGAGGGATTGTACGAGACAAACACCCTGAAAAGGATCAAGCTGATCAGGGAGAAGAACATGATGACAAAGGAGATGGCGGAAGATCTCATAGAGGCATACCTCCTGTTTGCCCGCTTTCGCATCGCGAACCAGCTCGGCGGAGACGGGGGAAATGCGAGCTATGTCGATCCCGCAAGCGTGGGTCCTGAGGAGTCGGGGAAACTTCGCAGGGCGATGAAGACGGTCGAAACGTTCCAGAAGCACCTTCACCAGATGGTGCTGTTCGGCCAACCGTTGTAAAAAAAAGGGGGGGAGATGAAGGTTGCGGAGGTGATGAACAAAAGTGTGGTAACATGTCATCCCATGGAAAAGCTTGGTGTCATCGTGAACAAACTGGAGCTGTTCCATATCTCGGGGATGCCCGTGGTGGAAAAAGGCGCGCTGGTAGGGGTGATATCCCAGACGGATATCCTTAAAGGGCTCAAATCGGGGACGCTCCAGGACCTTACGGTGCAGGACGTGATGACGAAAGGGGTCGTGTGCGTCCCATCGGCCGAGCTTGCCGTGAACGTGGCAAGAATAATGGCGGAAAAAGGCATCAACAGGGTACCGGTCGTCGATAATGACAAACTTGTAGGTATAGTGACGAGGGGAGATATTATAAAAGCGGCGGCCGAATGCGTGTGAGGTGGAAATGAAAATAACGGGAAAAGTAGTGCAATACGTCGCACATCTGGCCAGGCTGGAGCTCGGGCCTGAGGAGATCGACCTGTATACGCAGCAATTGGACAGGATCCTGGCGCATATGGACGAGCTTAATTCACTCGATACGACGGGGATAGAGCCGACAACCCATGCGATCCCCCTTGTCAACGTGTTCAGGGAGGACGCGGTGCAGCAGAATTTTCAGGCGGAGGAAGCCGTTGGTAACGCACCGGAGCGCGTCGGCCCCTTCTTCAAGGTCCCGCCCATCATAGAAACCGAATAGGAGACGGCATGGAAGAGCTTTTGCAAAAAGGCATCACGGAAGTGAGGGGCCTCCTGACCAACGGGAAGATCACCTCTGTCGAATTGACCCGCTTCTATCTGGACAGGATAAAGAAATACGACGGCCTTACCGGGTGCTATCTGAGACTCACGGAAGAGCTGGCGCTGGTTAAGGCGGCGGAGGCGGACAAAAGGATTCGCGCAGGGACGGACGGAGAGCTTACGGGCATCCCTTTCGGCATGAAGGACATCCTTTGCACCAAAGGGGTGGAGACCACCTGCGCCTCCCAGATACTCAAGGGTTTCGTTCCGCCATATGACGCGACGGTCATAAAGAAATTGGACGAGAGCGGCTACGTTCACCTCGGCAGGATCAACATGGACGAATTTGCCATGGGCTCCTCCACGGAGAACTCCTCTTTTCAGGTCACGAAAAACCCGTGGGACCTGAGCCGCATACCGGGCGGGTCGAGTGGGGGCTCCGCGGCAGCGGTGGTGGCGGGCCTGTGCGCTGCATCGCTCGGGACCGATACGGGCGGCTCCATCAGGCAGCCGGCAAGCCTGTGCGGCGCCGTGGGACTGAAGCCCACCTATGGGAGGGTGTCGCGCTATGGCCTTGTCGCCTTTGCCTCGTCCCTCGACCAGATAGGGCCGATCACGAAAAATGTCGCCGACTGCGCGGTCGTGCTGAAAGTGCTCGCCGGTCATGACCCGCTGGACTCCACTTCCATCCCGCAGCCCGTCCCCGATTATGCCGGCGCCCTTGGCAAAGAGATCAAGGGCCTGAGGATCGGCATGCCGAAAGAATATTTTATCGATAGCATGGACCGGGAGGTCAAGGCGGCGGTCGAGGGGTCGATCAGGACCTTCGAGGAGCTCGGGGCTGTGATAGTACCCATCTCCCTGCCCCATACCGAATTTGCGGTCGCCACCTACTACATCATCTGCACGGCCGAAGCCTCCTCCAATCTCGCCCGGTACGACGGCGTAAAGTACGGCATGCGGGTGGACGGGAAAGACATTATCGACATGTACAAGCAGACGCGGTCGGCCGGGTTCGGAAAAGAGGTCAAGAGGCGGATCATCCTCGGCACCTATGTCCTCTCCTCAGGCTACTACGACGCGTATTACAGGAAGGCGGGCCAGGTGAGGACCCTGATAAGGCGCGATTTCGACAGGGCCTTCGAACAATGCGACGTGATAGTCACGCCGGTCTCGCCGACTACCGCCTTTAAGATCGGTGAAAAGACGGAAGACCCGCTCACCATGTATCTCTCGGATATATTTACGATCCCGGTCAACCTCGCGGGTCTGCCCGCCATTTCTCTTCCCTGCGGCTTTGACGGCAAGGGATTGCCCATCGGATGTCAGATTATCGGGAAGCCTCTCGACGAAATGCTCCTTTTGCAAACGGCCTTTCTCCTGGAGGCGGAGAAAAAGCTGAAAAAACGCCCCGATATGTTTGCGTGACCATGGACACGCTCGACCCGCGGCGCTTTCTTTCCGCCCTCCTGAGCATGGGCATCGACCAATACGTCTCGGGCAGCCAGGAACGGCCGACCCTCACCCGCCTGAAGGCGCGGGTGGAGGCATGCACGTGCTGCGAGCTGAGCCGCAGCCGGAAATCCGTGGTCTTCGGCGAGGGCAGCGAGCGGGCCCGGGTGGTATTCGTCGGTGAAGCACCGGGTGAAGAAGAAGACCGCCAGGGAAGGCCCTTTGTCGGCAGGGCAGGCAAGCTGCTCGATCAGATGATCGAAAGGATCGGCCTCAACCGGAAAGATGTCTTCATCTGCAACGTGCTCAAGTGCAGGCCGCCCAATAACCGGGACCCCGAAGCCCCCGAGGTGGAGGCATGTAAAGGCTACCTTGCCGCGCAGCTTGAGTTGATAAAGCCGAACCTCATCTGCACCCTCGGAAAGCACGCCTACAATACGCTCATGGGGGTGGACGCGCGGATTACGAAAGTGCGGGGCATCCTTACCTCGTATAAGGGCATGAGGCTCCTGCCCACCTACCACCCCTCGTATCTGCTCAGGAACCAGGGGGCGATAAAGGAGGCATACGACGATATGGAGAAGGTGAAGAGCCTCCTTGCTGAAGTCAGCGCCTGACATCCCGCGTTTGGCCGGGCAAAAACAAAAGTATTGCAAAACGCTGTGCTCGGGAGATAAACTAGCAAATGAGGGGCGTGGGCAGGCGCATAGGCTGACGTTTCGCAGGCGATAAGGAGAAAGAAATGTTCGGTTCGAAGAAGAAGTCGGCAAAGAGCGTGGAGGAATTTCTCAAGGGCCAGGATGTGGGGACCTCTTCGGTGAAGAGCGGCGCAGCGAACGACGAGGCGGGTGCGCAAAAGATGAATAAACGGTTTATCGCGCCGGCTGTCGTGGCAGGCGCTCTCCTCGTCCTGCTTTTTGCCGCTTTTCTTAAGATCAACGGTTTGAGATCCGATATTGCCCAGTTGAGGCTTCTGACCCCGACCGAGTCGGTGGAAAACCTCAAGACAGAGGTGGCCGCGCTTGGCTCCAAGGTCGATAAATCGGACAAGGAAGCCGCGCAGCTCAGGGCGGACATAGCCAGGTTGGAAAAAGACCTCGGCGCGTTGAAGCTCCAGAACATTAGGAGGGTCAAGGCGGAGGTTGCCGCAAAGAAACCGGCCATCGACAAGAAGAAGCCCGCGAAGTCCACCAGACGGAGCACATAACCCCGCCGTTTTTTTTGACGCGTAGGGGCGTGCGCTCCGTCTTGGCTTTCCCACCTCTCGCGACGGGCCGGCCCTCTGCATATTCCCTTATTTTTCAGGCCCCTTCGTCCTGCCGAAGGTCGCATCCTCGAGCTTCTCGATCTCATCGCTTTCACACTCCGGGCATTCGGGGGGCTCCTCCTCTCCGGGAATAGCGATGAATTCATAGCCGCACTTCCTGCATATATACGTCTGTTCAGCCATCTGTCCTCCTTAATCTCGTGTCCTTACCGCCTTTCTCTTTTTGGCGGTCTCCGCATCGAGGGCCACTCTTCTCAATATAATTCCGCCTCAAGACCAATACATCCCGGAGTAGCATGCCATTTCCGTTCCCCTACACCCGGCCTGATTTCATGGCCGCGTCATAGGCATATTGATTAGTTGTTTTGCAAAGGATATACTATAGTTGAGCAGTTTGGTTGTGTATGGTGAACGTGTGGCATGTCATCAGTCAGGGGACTGACTGGCCGCCGATAATTATTCGTGAAAGGAAGGTCTGAAATGGAAGAGAAAGAAGAAGGCGTGCCGGCCGGGAAGCAGACAGAAGGCAAGACCACCTATAAGATCAGACTGAAAGTGCTTGACAGGGAAACCGCGGAATACCGGTACTGCACGCTTGACGAGGCGAAGACATGGGACTGGGAAAACCCCGAGATCTGGAGAATGATCGGCGGCTGGCAGATCACGAGCTTCCAGCAGCTCCTCAACCTCCTCTATCTAAAGATGGAGAAGGGGATCACGGAGGTTGAGATGCTGGAGTCACCCCGTTTCATGATCCTTGCCGGCGGTTAGAAAGTTTCGTGTTTCGTGCGCCGCTCTTGACAAACGCCTGCGGCCTCGCTTAATCTCCCTATATGAATCGGATCGGCTGCAATGAGAAGACCGCGACCGCGCTTTTACTTTCGGCCGCAATCCTCCTTCTGCTGCTCCTGACGGCGGCAAGGGCCTCCGATACACAGGCAGCAAAGCCGCCGTCCGACGAAGAGTTCGCGGGCACCGTCCACGGGAAAGCGGGGGTGACCTGCGCCGATTGTCACACGTCGCAGGGGAAAGAAGCGGAAAACGTTTCCGGGATTACGGCCGGCTGCGTCAGGTGCCACGGGGATATCGCGGAAATCTACCGCAACTCGGTTCATGGAAAACTGGGGGCCGCCCAGTGCACCGACTGCCACGACCCGCA
>PLSJ01000120.1 GCA_003165115.1 Syntrophaceae bacterium
CGTGGAACTTGCCGACGAGATCGATCAGGTAAAACGTGATGCGATGGGGCTCGAAGCTTCGAGCGCTGCCCTCGAGGACATCGAAGAAATTGAGAATTTCCTTTATCAGTCCCATCTCTTCCGGCATGACAAGCCGGTCCACATCCGCATGCCGGATTGCGGCCATGTCTATGCCCTCACCTTGCGCCATCCTGAATATCGATTCGATGCGGGCATGGGCGTACTGTACGTAATAGACGGGGTTTTCGTTGGAGGTCTTCTTTGCGAGGTCGAGATCGAATTCGAGGTGGGCGTCGCTCTTCCTCATGA
The DNA here is from genome assembly GCA_003165115.1 of Syntrophaceae bacterium. GTDB lineage: Bacteria > Desulfobacterota > Syntrophorhabdia > Syntrophorhabdales > WCHB1-27 > BOG-1155. The sequence goes on from PLSJ01000120.1 coordinate 310, forward strand.
GAAAGAAGAACCTTGCCGCATCCGTCCCCACCTCATCCAGGACCTCTCTTAACGTGGTAAATTGCCCCGACCTCGTGGACATCCCCACCGGTTTCCCCTCTTTAAGCAGGGTCACAAACTGGATGAGGAGCACTTTGAGTGCGTCCTTGTCCTTGCCCAGCGCCTCGATAGATGCCTTGAGCCGGTCGATGTAGCCATGGTGGTCGGAACCCCAAATGTCGACGAGCGTGTCAAAACCGCGCTCGAACTTCTCCCTGTGGTAGGCTATGTCGGATGCAAAATAAGTCTTCTCGCCGCCCGACTTAATGATCACCCTGTCCTTTTCGTCGCCGAGGGCGGATGTCCTGAACCAGAGCGCCCCATCCTGTTCATAGAGCCAACCGCGCTCCTGGAGGGCCTTTATGGTTTCATCCACGAGCCCCCTTTCGAAGAGGGTGGCCTCGCTGTAGAAAGAGTCGAAGAAGACCCCGAACGCCTCGAGGTCTTTCCTTATGCCGGCCAACACGAGGTCGGCGGCAAACCGGGCCATGAAGGCGACGGCCGCACCGACGTCGGCGGGCACCTCGACCTTTCCGGGCAGGAGCATGCCTGCGATGTCCCTCACATAGTCGCCCTGGTAGAGGTCGGACGGGTAGTCGACGCTCTCCCCCTGAAGTTCCTTCCACCTGAGGTAGACGGACCGCCCCAATGTCTCGATCTGCCTGCCCGCGTCGTTCACGTAATACTCGCGCACCACCTGATAGCCCGATCTTTGGAGGACATTCGCAAGCACGTCGCCCACGGCCGCACCTCTTCCGTGACCTATGTGAAGAGGTCCCGTGGGGTTGGAGCTGACAAACTCCATTAATACCTTCTTCCGGTCGCCAACGTTGGGAAAGAACTCGTCCAGGCCGATCCGCGAGATATCCGCCAGCTCCGTCCTGAATGCATCGTCGGCCACGCGAAAATTGATAAAACCCCTGGCGGCAACGGTCACTTCACTGCAAAGGGCTTCCGCGCGCATGTTCCTGACGAGGGAACGGGCTATCTCCTCGGGGTTCTTCCTGGCCTTCCGGGCAAGCAGGAAAGCCATGGCGGTGGCATAATCCCCGTGTTCCTTTTCTCTGGGTATCTCCACAAGCGGATCGATCTCCACGTCACCGGGGAGAACGCCTTCTTCCTTGCAGCGTTCCAGCGACTCTTTGAGCATCTCCGCGATCCGTTTTCTTATCATCAGCCGTCTCCTTCCCGGTCGTGGTGTGATTTAAATGCACACGCCACAGCCATTATCTTGCGGGCATTTTCCGTGTTCCTGTCCCTGTCGCCCGAACACGCGAACTGTGCGGCGGCTATCTTCATTTCACTTGTTGTTTGTCGCGATGATGATGGACCAAGGGTCGAGCTTGTGTTTTTTCAGCACCTGGCTGAGGTGGAGGTTGCAATGGTTGGAGAGGAGATCCAGGGAAATATCCGATCTCCAACCCCATTTTTCACACACGGGGGAAAAGATCTTTTCAATTTTCGATAGGAAGAGGTTCTTGCTGCAGAAGTGGTTGAGGATCACGATGTTGCCGCCGGCTTTCGTCACCCGCTTCATCTCGGAAACCATCTTTTCAGGATTGGGGACCACCGTTACCACGAAGGCGGCGACGGCGTGGTCAAAGCTGTTGTCCTCGAACGTCAGGTTTTCCGCATCCATCTCGATCAGTTCTACGTGGTCGAGCTTATCTCTCTCTTTTTTTCCCCGCGCCTTTTCAAGCATCTTCGTCGTGACGTCGATCCCCACGACCTTACAGCCGCGGGGATACAGAGGGAGTGACAACCCCGTTCCGATACCCACCTCGATGACCCGGTCGCCATTGCTTATTCTGGATTTATTGATGCCAAGTTTTATTCTCGGAAAAAAAAAATGAGAAAAAATCCTGTCATAGACGGAGGAATACTTCGTATAGATGGTCTTGACCTCTTCCTGGTTCATCGCCTCACAATAACAAATAAGATGCGACGAGTCAAGGGAAAATCGACTCTTTCGCTCAAAAACGCTTGTTCGCCCTCTCTTGTGCAACTACCTGCCGGCGGTCTTATCCTTAAATCAATGTAGATACCTGTTGAGTCTTTCTACAAGGGGGCGCCATGGAGGATGGCAGGATACTCGAGGCAAAACAGCTGGCAGGCCTTGCGGCGTATCAGAAAGACGCCATAGTGAGCAGGGAAATAATAGGCAGGGAGACAGGCACGATTACCGCCTTTGCCTTTGACAAGGGACAGGGGCTCAGCGAGCACGCAGCCCCCTTCGATGCCTTTGTCTATGTAGCCGAAGGCCGCGCCGAGATCTCCATCGAGGGCAGGAAGCATCTTCTGGGGCAGGGTGACACGATCGTCATGCCGGCGCATATTCCCCACGCGGTGAAGGCCGTCGAGCCATTCAAGATGCTCCTCGTCATGATCCGCTCTTAGTCCGGCGGATTGCGCCGGTTTCCCGCGGGAATGTTCTTGACCTGGGCCAATCGACTGTTTTAAAGTCCTGATTGAGGCGGATGGCGCAGACTGACCCGCGGGATTACCATAGCGCGCACGAGGATGATACCACGTTGCATTCAAAGGCACGTCGAGGAGCCGGCGTCGGCGTCGGGGCACCCACGAAAAGGGCCGCCGGTACGTCAGG
>PLSJ01000365.1 GCA_003165115.1 Syntrophaceae bacterium
TCCGTGATCGCCTTCTTGAATTCCTCGGGCTTCGTGGAGTCGACGAATCTTGTCGTTCGTCCCAGCTTCGGGAAGGTATAGTGCAGAAGCTCGTAGGTGCCGCCGTAGAGGTTGTTCGCGGCGACGATCTCGTCTCCCACTTGCGTGATGTTGAGAAGAGCAAGGGTTTCCGCCGCCTGGCCGGAGGCGACTGCAAGGGCGCCCGTCCCGCCTTCGAGAGCTGCGACGCGTCGCTCAAACACATCGGTCGTCGGGTTCATGATGCGCGTATAAATATTACCCAGCTCTGCCAGTCCGAAGAGATTGGCAGCGTGGGCCGTGTCCCTGAATACGTAAGAAGTAGTTTGATAAATAGGTACTGCTCTTGCCCCGGTAGCCGGATCGGGGCTCTCCTGCCCCGCATGAACTGCCAGAGTGTCAGGTTTTCTCGGTGCCATAATCTCTTTCCTCCTAAAAGGTGGTTGGGGCATTATCCGGCTTATCCGGACAGTTTCAAAAGCTCTTTAGCCGATCGCCCTCGTGAACCGGCGAAGGCCCGCCTTTCATATGTAGTACATCGTGTTTTCCTTGTGCGATTTGTTCTCTTGCATGACGACAAGCTGCTCGAGCGTGAAACCCGACAGGACCTCGTCAATTTTGCTGCCGAGCAGACTCCAGATGTCGCGGCTTGCACAGGACTCCGACCTATCGCACGTCGTCGGCTTTGACACGCAATCGACAAGCTCGCAGGGCCCTTCAAGGATGTTGACGATGGTGCTTGCAGTGATTTCGGAAGCCGGCTTATTGAGAAGAAAACCGCCCTTCCTGCCCCTCATGGCGACTATCAACCCGTTCGTCTTCAGCGTTGAGAATATATGCTCAAGATACTTTTCCGAAATGCCCTGTCTCCTGGCAATTTCGGAAAGAAATACAGGTTTCCCGTCGCTCTGGTGGGCGGCAAGATCCATCATCGCCCGCAGACCGTACCTGCCTTTCGTGGATACTTTCATTTTCGTCTACCTCTCTTTTGGCTATATTTCAACATCGGAGGCCGTCGCAGTCTCGAGACCGGGTAAGAGGTTCTGAAAGAGTGCACTCGACAAATACCGCTCGCCGGCCGACGGAAGGACAACGACGATCGTCTTTCCCTTGTTCTCCGGCTCTCTTGCAAGGCGCACAGCGACATGAACCGCGGCACCACTTGAAATGCCCGAGAGTATACCCTCTTCGCGGGAGAGACGACGGGCCATATCGATCGCCTCATCGCTCGTGACTGTCTCTATTCGATCGACAAGGTCGAGTTCGAGGACCTTCGGGACAAAGCCCGCCCCGATCCCCTGTATCTTGTGGGTCCCGGGTTTAAGTTCCTGGCCCGCCCGTGCCTGTGTGAGAATCGGTGATTCCGCCGGTTCGACGGCAACCGAAGTGATCTTCTTTCCCTTCTTGATCTTGAAGAAACGGCTGACTCCCGTGATAGTGCCACCCGTGCCGACGCCCGAGACGAAGATGTCTACGTTGCCGTCCGTATCGTTCCATATCTCCGGACCGGTCGTGGCCTCGTGAATCGCAGGGTTTGCCGGGTTCTCGAACTGTTGGGGAAGAAAATACTTTTCCGGATCGCTTTGGGCAATTTCGGTCGCCTTTGCAATCGCCCCTTTCATGCCTTTTGCCGCCTCCGTCAGAAGGAGGTTCGCGCCGAGGATCTTCAGCACCTTCCTTCTTTCGATGCTCATACTCTCCGGCATCGTCAGAAGAAGTTTGTAGCCGCGGGCTGCTGCGACAAAGGCAAGGGAAATACCTGTGTTACCCGATGTCGGCTCTATTATCTCCACGCCCGGTTTCAGTTTGCAGGACTTTTCAGCATCCCAGATCATGGCGGCCCCGATGCGGTCTTTCACCGAATACGCGGGATTTCTGCCCTCGATCTTTGCGAGAATAGTAGCGTCTTTGCCTGCGACGCGGTTGAGCCTGATGAGCGGTGATCCGCCTATTGACTGACTGTTGTCTTTAAACAATGCCATTTTAGCCTCCTTTTGGGGATGTTCCTCCCGGACTAAGATTAGTATACTACTATCATAGGATTAGTATAATAAAGGAGTGCGCTCCTGTCAACAAAAAAAGGCTACGTGAGTTGTAGTATTTAAGGCGGCCATTCTTGCACACCGACTTTTCATCGATTTTCATCCTTCCATCCTCCTTAAGAGGCTTCGCCCGATAAGGCGCCGTGCTCAGTCTCACCCTCCGCCGAGCCCTTCAAGAACCCCAGCACCTCATCGAGGAAGAGTTGGGGCGACGTTTCCATGGCTGCGTGCTTCTGTCCGGGAAGACCCCGAAGCCGGCTATTGGGAAGTACGTCGTGGAGCGCCTCCGCTCCCGCTTTCAGATCGTCGTCGCTGTCGTCGCCGACGAGCAGTAATATCGGGATCGTGAGCGTCCGGAAGCGTTCGGGATCGAAGCAGTACTGAGATGCCTGCGCATGCATCTCCCGGGGAATGGAATGAGCCACCTCCAACCGGTCCGACCACGCCGGCGACTCCTTCATCGCGTCAATTTCATCGGAAGACGTCCTGACGAACCGGCTCAGAAAGAGACTGACGAGGCCATCGCGGTCGCCCTCTTCGAGGAGGGCTCCCAGGCGGCGGATGTGAGCAGGCGCATCGGCG